>JAQTSL010000068.1 GCA_028711355.1 Rhodoferax sp. | reverse complement strand
CGCCAAATTTGGCCGCCATGACGCTGGTGATAGCAGCGGTCAGCGTGGTTTTGCCGTGATCAACGTGACCAATCGTGCCCACGTTGACGTGGGGCTTGGTACGGGCGAATTTTTCTTTTGCCATTTTGTGACTCCGAAAAGTAAAGAACTGTCAAACCAAAAATAAACCGTGGTGCCCATTCCGGGAATCGGACCCGGGACCTCTCCCTTACCAAGGGAGTGCTCTGCCACTGAGCCAAATGGGCGATATCAACCAACTAGCCTGCTACGCGCTGGAGCGGGAGACGGGAATCGAACCCGCGTCATTAGCTTGGAAGGCTAGGGTTCTACCATTGAACTACTCCCGCCTCTAAGCTGAACCGGTCAACCTGTCAGCGTCCTGCGCCTCAGCACTGCATATCAAATTCATTTCACTGGTGGAGAGGGATGGATTCGAACCATCGTACTCGTAAGAGGGCAGATTTACAGTCTGCTGCCATTAACCACTCGGCCACCTCTCCTAAGTGAGCGCGCGATTATGCCATGAAGTTTTCAGAAACCTGCGCAAACCGGGCGATTTTGTCGTAACACCACTCCAGACAGCCGGTCAACCGCCCTGTTTTGGTGCCATGTGTTCATCGCGCCAAGCCCGTGCGCTTGAAAAATGACTGCAACCGATAAAAGGAACCGGCGGGCGCAGCGCCGACAACGGTGACGGGTGGTTGGCACACAACACCAGGTGTCCTCGGGCATCGATCAGCGCGCGCTTGGTCTGGGCGTGGTTGCCCCACAACATAAAAACGACGTGAGCGCTGCTCTGCGAAACCTCGGTGATGATGGCGTCGGTCAAGCGCTCCCAACCACGGCCAGCGTGGCTGGCAGCCTGCCCTTCTTCCACCGTCAGGCAGGTGTTGAGCAACAACACGCCGTGGCGCGCCCACTGCACCAGACAGCCGCCGGGGTTGGGAAACGGCGGCGGCAAATTCCCCAGATCGCGCAGTAACTCCTTGAAAATATTACGCAAAGACGGCGGCAGCGCGACCCCTGGGGGCACCGAAAAGGCCAGCCCCTCGGCCTGACCGCGCCGGTGGTAAGGGTCTTGTCCCAAGATCACCACCCGCACCGATTCTGGCGGCGTCAGTTGCAGGGCCCGCAACGGCTGCGGTGGAAAAATCACCGCCCCCGCATCGAGCCGTTCACGTAAAAACGCGCACAGTTGTCGCCCGACTGGTGACTGAAAAAACTGATCAACCTGCGGCTGCCAACCGGGGGCCACTGGCCAGCTGGCCGGATCGGCGCTGGTCAGTTGATCGGCCCGCTGCCCGTCATCCAACGTATCCAGCACAGTATCTGCCTAGCCAAAAAGTTGTGCCAGCGCTTGCCCGGGGTCGTCGGCGCGCATGAACGCCTCGCCCACCAAAAACGCGTTGACGCCGGCTGCCCCCATGCGCAGCACGTCGTCGCGCGTGTGGATGCCGCTTTCACACACCAGCAGCCGGTCGGCAGGAATGGCTTGTTTGAGCGTCAGCGTGGTGTCGAGCGACACCTCAAAGGTCTTGAGGTTGCGGTTGTTGACTCCAATCAGCGGCGTCTTGAGTTTGAGCGCGCGTTCCAGCTCGGGCGCGTCGTGCACCTCCACCAGCACCGCCATGTCCAGGCCGTGCGCGATCTGCTCAAAGTCATGCAGTTGCGCGTCGTCCAGGCAGGCGGCGATCAGCAGGATCGCGTCGGCGCCGATGCTGCGCGATTCGTAAATCTGGTAAGCATCGACCATAAAGTCTTTGCGCAGCACCGGCAGCGGCATCGATGCCCGCGCCTGCTTCAGGAAATCGACACAGCCTTGGAAGAATTGCTGGTCAGTTAGCACCGACAGGCACGCAGCGCCAAATTCGGCGTAACTCTGCGCAATATCGGCGGGGATGAAATCCGCACGCAACACGCCTTGGCTGGGACTGGCTTTTTTCACCTCGGCGATCACCGCCGGGCGCCCCGCGGCAATCCTGGCGCGCAATGCACCGACAAAATCGCGCGTCAGCACGCGGCTTTCGGCGTCCGCTCGCATCAGCTCCAGCGACTTGCGTTTGCGCGCCGTGGCTACCTCCTGGTGCTTGACCGTCACAATTTTTTGCAGGATGTCAGACATGGTCGGGCTCCTTTTGTTCTCAAACCCCTGCCAGCCGGTGCGCCGTGCTCACCAGCGCTTCAAGCTTGGCTTTGGCCGCTCCTGATTCAAGAGCTGTCCGGGCTTGCTCAATACCGGCGTGAATCGAATTTGCCACATTAGCCGCATACAGCGCCACACCCGCATTGAAAACCACAATTTCTTTGGCCGGACCGTCCTGGTTGTCCAGCACGCCCAGCAGCATGGCGCGCGACTGTTCGGGCGTCTGCACCTTCAGCGCGCGGTTGCTGACCATGGCCAGGCCAAAATCTTCCGGGTGAATCGCGTATTCGGTGACCTGGCCGTCTTTGAGCTCGCCCACCAGCGTGGCGGCGCCCAGTGATACCTCGTCCATGCCGTCCTGACCATAGACCACCAGCGCGTGCTCGGCGCCCAGCCGTTGCAGCGCGCGCACCTGAATGCCCACCAGATCGGGGTGAAACACGCCCATCAAAATGTTGGGCGCACTGGCCGGATTGGTCAGCGGGCCCAGAATGTTGAAAATCGTTTTAATGCCCAGTTCACGGCGCACCGGCGCGACATTTTTCATGGCCGGGTGGTGGTTGGGCGCAAACATGAAGCCCACGCCGACCTCGGCGATGCACTGGGCAATGGCCTCTGGCTTGAGGTTGATGTTGACGCCGAGCGACTCCATCACATCGGCGCTACCGCTTTTGCTTGACACACTGCGCCCACCGTGCTTGCTGACCCGGGCACCGGCGGCGGCGGCGACAAACATGGCGCAGGTGGAAATATTGAAGGTATGGGCACCGTCGCCGCCGGTGCCGACAATGTCCACCAGATGCGTTTTATCGGCCACTTCGACCTTGGTCGAAACCTCGCGCATCACCTGGGCAGCAGCGGTAATTTCACCAATGGTTTCCTTTTTGACACGCAAGCCGGCAATAAACGCCGCCAGCAGCACCGGGCTCCATTCGCCGGCCATGATCTGACGCATGATATGCAGCATCTCGTCGTGAAAAATCTCGCGGTGCTCGATGGTGCGCAGCAGCGCTTCTTGCGGGGTGATGGTGATCTTGTGGGTCATGATGCTCCTTGGCTGGTGTAAATCTGGGGGTCAGGCGCGGCTACGGCGCCGGATTGTCGGTCAACGCCAGACGCACGCCAAAGCCGACCAACATCAGCCCGGCCACGCGCTCCAGCCGCGGCAGCATGGACTGCACCAGCACCCGGCGCTGCGCTGCCCAGCCCGCCAGCAGCGCGTAGCCAAAGTTGATCGGCAGCGAATTGACGTTGAACAGCAGTCCCAGTAGCAGGAAGCTGAGCGTCCTGTGCGGCGCATCGGCGGCGATGAACTGCGGCACAAAAGCCAAAAAAAACAGCGCCACCTTGGGGTTGAGCACGTTGGTCCAGAACCCAAAAGCATACGATTTCTGCAAGCTTTTTTGACCGCTAGCGCCTGTGTCACCTGCGCTAGCAGCTTTCAATTCAATAGCATCCGCAGGCCCCGAGCGCAACAAACGCCAGCCGGCCCACAGCAGATACAGCGCCCCCGCCCACTTCAGCACAGTGAACGCGGTGTGCGACGCCGCCAGCAGTGCCCCCACGCCCAGTGCCGCCAGCAGCACGTGGACAAAGCAGCCGCTGACCACCCCCAGCGCCGTCGCCAGCCCGGCGCGCACGCCATGGCGCAGCGCCTGCGTAACGATCACCAGCACGTCCGGCCCCGGCGTGAGGTTGAGCAACCAACCCGCCACGATGAACATCAGCAGTTGCGGGGTGTCAGGCATGAGGTTCATGCAAAAAACCGCCGAATGCAGGCCACCGCATGGTCAATATCCGCTGCGTTCACGTCCAGGTGCGTGACGAAGCGCAGCCCGATCAGCCCCGTGGCCAGCACACCGTGGTCTTTCAGAAAATCCAGCAAAGCCGGGCCGCGCCCATCGGCCACATCCACAAACACGATGTTGGTCGCGGCAGAGCGCAGCGTCAGCCCGGAGATGCCGCGCAAACCGGCAGCCAGCCGCTGCGCGTTGGCATGGTCGTCGGCCAGCCGTACCACATGGTGCTCCAGCGCGTACAAGGCGGCTGCAGCCAAAATGCCAGCTTGGCGCATCCCGCCACCGGCCATTTTTCGAATGCGCCGGGCGCGCTCAATCAACACCGCCGAGCCGCACAACGCCGAGCCCACCGGTGCGCCCAGCCCCTTGCTAAAACACACCGATACGCTGTCAAAGTGGCTGGCGATGCGCTGCGCCTGGGCCACGACAGATTCGAAATCAATAGCTGCCTGCGCTTGATTGGCAAGCGCTGGAGGCATATTTTCCTTATAAACGTGGCACGCCTGATCGACTGCGGCGTTAAAGAAGCGCGCACCGTCCAGATGGCACGCCAAGCCTTTATCGCGCGCCAGGCCAGTGGCCTGCTCCAGGTACGCCATCGGCATGCGCTGGCCGTTCCAGGTGTTTTCCAGGCACAGCAGGCGCGTGCGCGCAAAGTGGATGTCGTCGGGTTTGATCGCTGCGGCGATGTCGTCCAGGCGCATCTGCCCGCGCTCGTCTTGCGCCAGCGGTTGCGGCACCACGCTGCCCAGCACCGCTGCGCCACCGGCTTCGTAGCGGTAAGTGTGCGCGTGTTGGCCCACGATGTATTCGTCGCCACGCCCACAATGTGCCAGGATAGCGCACAGGTTGCTTTGCGTGCCGCTGGGCATGAACAGGGCCGCCTGTTTGCCGGTAAGGTCGGCGATGCGCTGCTGTAGCGCGTTCACCGTGGGATCATCGCCAAACACGTCGTCGCCCACCTCGGCGCCGGCCATGGCCGCGCGCATGGCAGGCGTGGGGCGCGTCACGGTGTCGCTGCGCAAATCTACCACCGGGTGTCGAATATTTTGCATCATTTTGACCTCTAGCACTTACAGATAAAGCACAAGCAGCTATTGAATCAAGAGTAATCCGGGCGTAAGAAATTGCCCAGCAAGGCGTGCCCGTGCTCGGACAGAATGCTTTCAGGGTGAAACTGCACGCCTTCGATCGGCAGCTCGGTGTGTTTCACGCCCATGATCTCGCCGTCGTCGGTCCAGGCGGTGATCTTCAGACAGCCCGGGCAGGTCGGGCGGTCGATCGCCAACGAGTGGTAGCGGTTCACAGTGAACTGGCGCGGCAACCCGGCAAACACGCCCTGTTGCGCAGTCGTGATAACGCTGGTTTTGCCGTGCATCAGTTGCTGCGCACGCACGACAGCGCCGCCAAACGCCACACCAATGCTCTGATGCCCCAAGCACACGCCCAGTATCGGCAGCCGCCCCGCGCAGTGGCGAATCGCGGCAACCGAAATACCGGCCTCATGCGGCGAACACGGCCCGGGCGAGATCACCAGCCGGTCAATCTGCCCAGCCGCCAGCCGCGCGTCAATCTGATCGAGCGTGATTTGGTCATTGCGCGCCACCGTCACCTGCGCGCCCAGTTCGCCCAGGTATTGCACGATGTTGTAGGTAAAGCTGTCGTAGTTATCGATCATCAGGACATTCATGCAGGGGGTCTTTCTCATAGCATCACGGCGGCGCAGCGGCCAACACGGGCAGGTTAACTTTCCAAGCCGTCATGGTAAAGCACGAACTGGTCACGCCCGGCCGCTTTGGCGTGGTACATGGCGACATCGGCGTGCAACGACAACGTCGCCTCATCCGCACCGTGCTCGGGAAAAATCGCAACGCCGGTGCTGGCAGAAATCTGCACCATCTGCCCATCGGACAGCGTAAACGGCAGGCGCAGTTGGGCATGGATTTTTTTGGCTACTTCCAACGCATCCGAACACTGACTGATGACCGGCAGCAGCAGTACAAACTCGTCGCCACCAACACGCGCTGCGGTATCCGATTCACGCAGGCACCACTGCAAGCGTTGCGCCACGTCTTTGAGCAGTTGGTCGCCCGCCGCGTGGCCCTGCAAATCATTGACCGGTTTGAACTTATCCAGGTCAACGTACATCAGCGCCAGACAAGTGCCGTCGCGCCGCGCCTGGGCCATGGCTTGCTGCAAGCGGTCTTGCAGCAAGCGGCGATTGGGCAACTGGGTCAGTGGATCAAAAAACGCCATCTGGCGCACCTCTTCCTCGCTGGCTTTGCGCGAGGTAATGTCGGTGTGGTTGGCCACGTAATGCGTGACCTTGCCAGCGTCATCACACACGGCGGTAATGCACAACCAACACAAAATTTCGTGGCCGTCCTGGTGCCGGTTCCAGATTTCACCCTGCCAATGGTGTTGCGCCAGCAACTGCTGCCACATCGCTTGGTAAAAACCGAGGTCGTGACGGCCCGATTTGAGCTTGCGCGGGTGCTGGCCGACCATCTCGGCCACGCTATATCCGAACAACCGCACACATGCCTGGTTGACGCGCAACACCGCAACTTGCGCATTGGTCACCAGCATGCTTTCGTTGGATTCAAACGCCACCGCGGCCACCCGCAAGTCGGCCTCTTGCTGCTTGCGCTGGGTCACGTCTTCAGTGGCGCCGATCAGGCGCCGGGGCACGCCCTGATCGTCGCAATACAGCGCCGCCCGGTTGCGCATGTAGCGCACCTGGCCGTCGGGACGACAAATCTGAAACGTCATTTTGAACGGCTTGTCCTGGCGGATGGTGTCGCGCGTGGCGTCGCGCATACGTTGCAAGTCGGCGGCCGACAACAGCTTGATCCATTCGTCGTTGCGGGGACTCGCATTTTTGGGATCCAGCCCAAACAACCTGAACATGGCGGCGTCCCACTGGTAAATACGGGTCACCAGGTCAAATTCCCAAATCCCCACTTGACTGGCCTCTGTGGCGAGCTTCAGGCGCTTGGACTCCATGATTTTTTGAGCGCGCTGGCGCTGAATCAGCGACAAAGCCAACATACTGGTCATTGCCAGCAAGATCACCACAGCGGCAAGGGAGATAACATCTTGACGCCATATTGCAAGTACCGACTGGCGCGGCCGCGTCAGCACAACAAACAGGGGTTGGTCCATGGCCAGTTCCACCGGTGCAATGCGGCGCATTGCCACCAGATGCAAAGCGGTCTGCCCTGGCAACGCCGCCTGACGAACCGCCAACGTGGCATTGGCCGCCAACACAGGTGCCAGCATCGCCCCTGGAGCCGCCAAATTGACGCCAAACAAGCCCTCCTGTGACGGCTCGCTGATAAACAAGGCACCGCCACCATGAACCAACATGGCCAGCATATCAGGGCTGTAGCGCACCGAATTAAGCAAGATGTTGCCGTCCTGCGAGTCCATGCCCGCACTCACCACACCAGCAAACTGACCTTGCGTATCCTGCACCACCCGCGACAGGTTGATCACGTAGTTACCCAATACCGACTTGAACGGCGCGCTGGCGTACAGCGTGCGTAGGCTTGGTTTATTGCGTGGGGCCTGAAAATAATCTCGCGATGCAAAGTTGCGCCCGACCAGTTCGGCACGATTGGACAGGCTGATTTCACCCCGGCGATCAAGCACCAAAAAAGTTCTCACTGCTGGCATCGCCACTTCCATATTGCGCAAGGTCTGCATACCCTGCGTCTTTTCTGCCGGGTTGCGCTGCCAGTGTGGTACCACTTGGGCAATAGCTCGGAGTATGGCATCGATGGCCGTCAACTGGCGCGTCAGGTTGTCTTCAACCACTTTGGTCTGTATGGCAAGCCGATCCAGCTCCCGGGCAATGATTTGGTCGCGGCTGGAGCGGCTGTACGCCGTCAGCCCAGCCGCCACCAGCGCCCAAAACAGCCCCAGCAGCAACCACCAGCGCCACAAGTGCAGCCAGTTCTTCACACCTGGCCCTCTTCCACCAGCTCGGCCGCGCGCAACAGGGCACGCGCCTTGGCTTCGGTTTCAGCCCACTCCAGCTCGGGCACGCTGTCGGCCACCACACCAGCAGCAGCCTGCACGTGCAGCACCTGATTCAGTAGCACGCCGGTACGGATGGCAATCGCCACGTCCATGTCGCCAGCGTAGCTCAGGTAACCGCAGGCACCACCGTAAATGCCGCGCTTGACCGGCTCCAACTGGTCGATCAGTTCCATCGCATGCACCTTGGGCGCACCCGACAGCGTGCCCGCTGGAAAGGTCGCCTTGAGCACGTCCATGCTGCTCAAGCCTGGCAACAATATGCCTTCAACGTTGCTGACGATGTGCATCACGTGGCTGTAGCGCTCTACGCTAAAGGCGTCGGTCACCTTGACGCTGCCGACCTGCGCGATGCGGCCAATATCGTTGCGCGCCAGATCGATCAGCATCACATGTTCGGCGCGCTCCTTCGGGTCAGCCAGCAGCTCGGCCTCAGCCGCCTGATCGGCCTCGGGCGTGGCGCCGCGCGCACGCGTTCCCGCCAGTGGCCGGATGGTGACCTTTTGCAGCGGCGCGCCGTCTTGCAGCACCTGCTCTTGGCGCACCAAGATTTCGGGACTGGAGCCGACCACATGAAAGTCAGCCGCCTGCTTGGTTGCCCCGCTGAAGTTGTAGTAATACATATAGGGGCTGGGGTTGAGCGAACGCAGCGCCCGGTACAGGCTTAACGGGCTCTGGGTAAATGGCTTTTTGATGCGCTGGCCGATCACCAGTTGCATGAAGTCACCGCCGGCAATCAGCGCTTTGGCGTGTGTCACCGCCGCCATGAAATCGGCTTTGGGAAAGTCACGCAGCACCGCTTGCCCGGCGCTGGGCTGGACGCGCGGCGCGTGCACCGGCTGCTCCAGCAAGCTTATGAGCTCGACCAGCCGGGCTTGTGCGCGATCGTAAGCGAGCGCTTGCGTCGGGTCGGCATAAACCATCAGGTGCAGCTTGCCCGACAGGTTGTCGATGACCGCCAGCTCCTCGCACTGCAACAGCAAGATGTCGGGCGTGCCGTGCTCGTCGCGGGGACAGGTGGACTGAAGTTTTGGCTCGATGTGGCGTACCGTATCGTAGCCAAAGTAGCCCGCCAGGCCACCGCAAAAACGTGGCAGATCGGGTTGCAACGCCACTTTGAAGCGTTGTTGGTAGGCGGCGATAAAGTCCAGCGGGTTGCCCCAGTCAGTTTCAATCACCGCACCATCACACACCACCTCGGTGCAGGCATTGGCGCCAAAACCGCTGGCGCGCAGCAGCGTGCGCGCCGGCAGACCGATAAAGCTGTAGCGGCCAAAGCGCTCGCCACCGACCACCGACTCCAGCAAAAAACTGAACGGCGCACAGTTGGTGAGCTTCAGGTACAGCGACAGCGGCGTTTCCAGATCGGCAAAAGCTTGCGCGGTCAGCGCAATGCGGTTGTAGCCAAGTGCTGCCAGTTGGGAAAATTCAGAGACAGAAATCACGGAAATGCACTTTCAAAAAAGTCGGAAGTGAGCCGTGTCAGTAGAAACGCTGACTGCCCAGACTTGCCACTTTGCCTTGGGCTCTGGTCAGCTACGCCGCCAAACCAAAAGTCAAGATGACACCAACACGCGCGACGCACGCCAGGGCCAGGCTCCCCGGTCGTGACAACCCGTGATGATGATGCGGTGCAGAAACATGATTTCCAGTGTAGCAAATGACCGCCAACCTATCGAAAACCCTGATCGCCACGCGCGCCGCTGCGCCCTCATTCCATTTCTAAATCGTCCGTGTCGTTGTTGCTTCGCCTTGTCGTGCGCCAGCACTGCCTGCGGCTTCGCGCCTAGACACAAATGATTTAGAAATGGAATCAGCCGACCGCGTCTAGCACGTCTTGTGACACGCTTGCAGCCACGACCGTCAACACTTGCTCGCCATAAGCCTCCAGTTTGCGCGTGCCCAGACCGCTGATACCTTGCAACGCGTCGAGTGTCTGCGGTGCCGCTTGCGCAATGGCGGCCAGCGTGGCGTCATGAAAGATCACATAGGCAGGCAAGTTGTGCTCACGCGCCACGGCGGCACGCCAGGCTTTGAGCGCGGCAAAGCGCGCCTGTGCGGCAGCGTCCAGCACCAAGACGGCTTTCGGCAGCGCCGTGGTAGCACCCGGGCGAGACTTGGTATGCCCCGCTTTGGCTGCCGCCACGCGCAGGTGCACCGGCATGTCGCCCTTGAGCACCGCGCGCGACGCGTCGGTCAGCGCCAGCGTGTTGAAGGCTTTCGCATCGACCGCCACGGCATCGGTGGCGAGCAATTGGCGCAGCACGGCGCGCCACTGTGACTCGCTCAAATCAGCACCAATGCCAAACGTGCTCAAACCCTGGTGGCCGCGCTGCGCCACCTTGTCGGTTACTTTGCCGCGCAGGATGTCGATGATGTGCCCGGCGCCAAAGCCAAAGCCACTCATCTGGCGCACCCGGTAAACGGTCGAAAGCAGCTTACGCGCCGCGTCCGTTGCATCCCACACGGCAGGCGGTGCCAGACAGTTGTCGCAGTTATGACATTCACCACTTTCTTCACCAAAGTAGCGCAGCAGCCGCACACGACGGCAATCGGTGGCCTCAGCCAGGCCCAACAACGCCTCCAGCTTGCCGCGCAGCACTTGCTTGAATTCTTCTTCGGCCGGGCTCTCGTCGATCATGCGGCGCTGGTTGACCACGTCTTGCAGGCCGTAGCACATCCAGGCGTCGGCCGGCAGACCGTCGCGCCCAGCACGACCCGTTTCCTGGTAATAGCCCTCGATGTTTTTCGGCATATCCAGGTGCGCCACAAAGCGCACGTCGGGCTTGTCAATGCCCATGCCAAAGGCAATGGTGGCCACCATCACCACGCCGTCGGTGCACAAAAACTGGTCCTGGTTGGCCTGTCGCACTTTGGCATCCAGCCCGGCGTGGTAGGGCAGCGCCGGGATGCCGTGATGGCACAGCAGCTCGGCCGTTTCTTCCACTTTCTTGCGTGACTGGCAATAGACGATGCCCGCGTCGCCCAGGTGTTCGTCTCGAATAAAGCGCAGCAGTTGCGCCGTAGCGTCGCGCTTTTCAACAATGGTGTAGCGGATGTTGGGGCGGTCAAAACTGCTGACAAACAGGTGCGCGCCTTGCAACTGCAAGCGTTCAATGATGTCGGCGCGCGTCAGCGCATCGGCGGTGGCGGTCAGCGCCACCCGCGGCACCTGCGGGTAACGCTCGTGCAACACCGTCAAGGCGCGGTATTCGGGTCGAAAGTCGTGCCCCCACTGGCTCACACAATGCGCTTCGTCAATCGCAAACAAACTTAAACAGCCGCGTTCTGCCAGAGAATCCATCTGCGCCAGAAAGCGCGCCGTGGTGACCCGCTCGGGCGCGGCGTATAACAGCGTAATGTTGCCCTGCACCAGCGCCCGTTCGGTGTCCGAGGCTTGCTGGCTCGACAGCGTGGAATTCAAAAACGCGGCGCTGACACCGGCCTCGTGCAGCGCGCCCACCTGGTCGTGCATCAGCGCGATCAACGGCGAGATCACCACCGCGATGCCTTGCCCGGCGCGCTGTCTGGCAATCGCCGGAATCTGGTAGCACAGGCTTTTGCCGCCGCCGGTGGGCATCAACACCAACGCGTCGCCGCCGGCGGTCACGTGTTCGATGATGCCCTGTTGCGGCCCGCGAAACGCCGGGTAACCAAATACTTCACTGAGAATGGATTCGATGGACAACTTGATTTACTTTGTTTTTTGGTAGCTCTGTGCGCTTGCCTCACCTGCGCCAGAGGTCTGGACAACGCATGACTCTTGCTAAGGAATCCGGGACAGATGGCCCGTGCGGCTATTGTCTCACCGGGTTTGGGGCGACGGACGGCGCAAGGCTTGTCGGCGCTGGCGGTGTTGGCTGGCCGGGGGTTGAGGTGCTGATGTCCTTAAACCCCAAACGCCCCAGCATGGGCAACCGCAACGCCAGCGGGTTGAGGTCATGGCCAAAATTGAGCGCCAGCACATTCAATTCAGACCCCTCCTGCACCCCCACATTCAGCCCCAGCTAACCCAGCAAACTCATCTGCAAACCACTGCCCGAGGCAGACCGCCCCACCGGGTCGGACAGCGCCCGGTAGTCCTTGCCAACGGCGTTGGCTGGCAAGTCCAGCTTGAGCGCGGGCACCTGCCGCCCAATGTGCGCCAGAAAGGTGTTGCTGTTGGGGCCGGGGTAGCTGAGGTAATGGTCGGCAAAAGGGTAGCTGGCCACAGCCGCTTCAACCTCATCGATCATCGACTCCACCGCGTCGCCCCGGTGGTCCACCAGCAGGTCAGGGGTCGAGCCGTACCAAAGCCCGTCGGGCAGGGCGTAGTTGCGCTGCACCACCTGCGACGCCCGCCAGCCGACCACGTCGTAACGCGTGTAGGCCGTCTCACCTTGGCGCTTGTAGATGCTCCAGGGGTGTACCGCAAAAATGGCCGCGCCAACCATACGTAGGGGCGGCGTAAACCTGAACAATGGCTGTATCCGCCCATTGCACCGGGTCTGGCGCGATGCCGGCCAAGTGCCGGGGCGCACTCGCCCACCCACCACGCGGCGCCTGCGTGCCTGGCGCTTGATGCTGCGCGCACCCAGCCTGCCCGAGAAGGACAAGGCAGACCAGAAAACCGGTGCGATCAAGACGTGAGAGCGGATTCAAGATACGCCATTGTCCGGGGTGGCAAGGGTCATTGCTGAAGGCTGACTCGAGACGGCGTAGCGCTCAGCGTCGCGGCATCAAGGATAAGCCCGAAGGGCGGGAGACAGCCGCGCAGGTGAGTGCTGCGTCGTCCTGAGTCCCTGACGCACCCAGAAGCCTGGCAGTCATGGCGCGAATTCGTGGCCTAACTGCGTGATGGCGCCCTTGAAGTAGGTCTTGCGACCTTGCGGCCGCATCCACGCCACCTCGCCCGCGAATGGAACCGTCATGCCGTCACGGGTCTGGTAGTTGGAGAAGCGGCCTTCCCAGGGCGCCTGGACCAAAACCTTGTCCACCATGCCGCCGCGCGCCTCGGCGCGGAACGATTCGATCAGGCCGACATCGTTGAAGCAAAAGAGCAGGGTCAGCGACAAGGCACCCTCCACCAGGGTGGCGTTCGCCGACCGATCATCGACCGCCTGCCATCGCACACCCTGGCTGGGCAGCAGCGCCGTCGGGTACCAGACGGCCTCGGCGAAGTAGCGCATGAATTCGTCGCGTGCGATATCGCCGCCGCCCCGCATATCGGCCACGGTGAACAGGCCCTGAAGGCTGGCGCGCAGCAGGCCGTTGCCACCGATGTAGCTATCGACCACACGCACCGTCAGGCCTGGCAGCATCACTATCCGGGCATCCCACAGGAAGCCGGGGCGCCG
>JAQTSL010000369.1 GCA_028711355.1 Rhodoferax sp. | reverse complement strand
CCAACAACAACGGCGCGACCCAAGCGGTACGTCAGGCTTTGCACAATATCGACATTGGCATGGAGCGCATCTCGGCGGTGCGCGGTCAGGCCGGCGACTTGCTCAACCGGGCTGACCGCATCAGCGCCAACCAGGAAAACCGCAGCATTCAGCTCGAAGCCGACCGCTCGCGCGCCGAAGACCTGGACATGGTCAAGGGCATCTCGGATTTCAACAACCAGCAAACCGGCTACTCGGCCGCGCTGCAAACCTACGCCAAGGTGCAACAGTTGTCGCTGTTTAACTACCTCTAACGGGTCGGACAACCACCCCGCAAGCTTGAAATCTGGCTGGTCTGTCAGGCCGCTGAATGGGAAAACGGGTCGGACAACCACCCCGCAAGCTTGAAATCTGGCTGGTCTGTCCAAGCCGCTGAATGGGAATCGTGGTAGATACACCAGCGTTTTTGGTGCTTACCACCGAGCCAATCCTGTGGGTTACGCCACCAGCGCCAGCGCGCCAAAGTCGCCGACGCGCTCGCCCAGCCCGGCGCTGACAATGTCACAACCATCAGTGAGCGGCGGCAACTTGCCACGCACCACCGCCCGCAGACGCGGCAACAAGTAGTCGCGGTGATGCCAATAAACGCTGCCACCCAAGCTAATGCGTTGCAAGTCGAGCGTGACGATCAGGTTGTAAAGCATCCGGCCCAGCACCCGGCATAACTCGTCAATAATGGCTGTAGCGCTTGCATCACCTGCATAAGCAGCTTCAAAAAGTGCAGCAGCGTCGGCATAGCCCTGGGCCGCAAAACGGCGTGCCAGCGCGTTGCCGGCGACCAGGCCCTCGACGTCGCCGACGTTGCCACAGCCACACAGTGCGTCGGCGTTGTCGCTCACAAACAAGTGCCCGGCGTGCCCAGCGTTGCCGTTTTTGCCGCGCAACACGTGGCCATCGACGCACAGCCCGGTGCCGATGCCGGTGCTCCAGGTGACATAAGCGCAGTGCGACATGGGCACGCCATTGACCTGCAAAGCGCCCCAGCGGCGCTCGGCTTCCAACGCGCCAATACCGTCGTTTTCAACCCGCACTTGCTTGAAAGCGGCACGCAACGGCGCCTCCAGCAGCGCGGTCTGCCAGTCGTTGGGCAGGCCACGCGCCTGCCCCGCCAGGCCACCGCAGATGTTGGGTGCAGCCAGTTCCACCAAACCGGTTTTCAGCACAAACGGGCCGCAACAGGCAACACCCACGCGTTCGATCGCCGACAGCGCCACGCCCGCAGCTTGCGCGGTCTGACCGATCAGGCGGATGATTTGGTGCGCCAGCGCGTCGTTGGAACCCTGCGTTGCGGTCGGCTCGACCACCCGGGCATGCACCCCTTGCCTTTTCACCAGGCTGACCGCCACCTTGGTGCCGCCAATATCGACACATGCCAGCGGCGCGCTGCCAGCGGCCAGCCGAAAGTTGTCCAGAGTCACAGGCGAAGTGGTTGACGTCATCACGATGCTTTCAAAAATCAGCGGCGACCGTCATCATCGCTCATACGCACGATGTCGTCCTCAGATATCGGTTTGGAGTTGGCACGATGCTAATCGCTGACGCCAGCGCGAGTTACCAGACCGGTTCAAACGCTATCAAATCACCCTGGAGATACCGGCCGCGACCAAACTCAAAATGATGGTGGTGGTCAGCGGGATAAAGATTTCGCGGCCAAACAGCTTGAAGCGAATGTCGCCCGGCAGGCGGCCAAAACCGAGCTTTTGCAACCACGGCGTCAGACCGTTGAGCAAAATCAGCGCCAGCAAAACGACGATCAACCAGCGAAACATGGTGCCACCTTAACGCCAAAGAGCAGGTTGTCATACCGGGCCACGACCCGGTATCCAGTGAATCCGGAATGCACTGGACTGCCGGTGCTGAAACCCCGAACTGGATCCGAGGACGCAATGGCTGCCCTTTTCATGCTTTGGGTTGTCTTTGGAACCATGCAAATTAGAGGGTATGCGTCTTGTCGCCATGCTCAAACCCCAGCGCCTGCCACGGTTCGCCCTGGTAGAAGCCGATCACCTTGAAAAACTCGCCCATTTCGTGCTCCATGATGAGCTTTTGCGCCATCACGCGGGTTTTCAGGTCAGCCAGCTCCATCTGCCGCGCCAGACCACAATTGAGCAGAAACGTAGCCTGGTTGCAGTAGCCCAGCACGCCCAGGCCAGCGTCATTACCGGCCAGCGCGACGCCGGTAAAGTTGACGTGCGCGGTGATGTCTTTTTGCCCGACCGCAGCCAGCGGGTCGTCATCGACCCGGTGCGCCTGGTGGCACATCAGCGTTCCCATGTGGCGCTGCGGGTGGTAGTACTCGGCTTCTGGAAAACCATAGTCGATCAGAAACGCCGCGCCCGCTTGCAGCTTGTCACCCAGTGTGCGGACAAAGGCCTCGCCCTGCGGATGGATTTCGGTCAGGTAGTCGAGCTCGCCGGGCACCGCCAGCGGTGGCCGCAGGTCGGTTGGGCGATCTTGCCAGGCAAACGCCGGCGTAGCGTCATCAACCGTCTGGCCGGACCTGGCCAGCGCCACACCGCGCTCGTGCCACACGCCGCCAACGCGCGCCAACAGCTTGACCGGCATCGCGTCGAGCACTTCGTTGCCCAGCACCACACCACTAAATGCGTCTGGCAGCGCATCGACCCAGCGCACCTGGTCGGCAAAGTCCATCAGTGTGGCCTGCTGGCGCGCACGCAAACTGCTGGAAATATCGACGATGGTGTAACGCGCCAGCGCCACGCCCTGCGCTTGGAGCGCCTGCAACACCTGCAGCGCCAGCGCGCCCGAGCCGGCGCCAAATTCCCACACCTCGGCGGTGCCAGTGACTTGCAGCGCCTGCGCCACCTGCTGCGCCAGCGTCCAGCCGTATAGCGGCGACAGCTCGGGCGCGGTGACAAAGTCGCTGCCAGCCACCCGTACGCCGTCTTGCACCTGGTACGGCAACGCGCCAAACTTGGCGCTGCCATGCGCGTAATAACCCAGCCCCGGCGCATACAGCGCCTGGCTCATGAAACGGTCAAAGCCAATCCAGCCGCCCGCGGCAACAATAGCCCCAGCCATTTGCTGCGCCAGGGCCTTGGTTAAACTTGTCTGGTTCGTCATACATCGCCAATTGTCCCTGAAGTCCTTAAACCTAAATTCCTCAGTTGACCGCTGATAGGTGTCACTAATTACTTATGAACATTGAATTTTTTCGCTTTGATCGAGTTCACCTTTTGGGTGACAGCGCTACGCACCCGAGTGGGCCACTGGCGAGGCGACTG
>JAQTSL010000368.1 GCA_028711355.1 Rhodoferax sp. | reverse complement strand
CGTCGCTGCGGCGAATCAGCGGCTGCGTCAAGCGCTGCGGGTGGTGGATGTAATCAAAACCAAAGCGGCCCTTGACGCACAGGCGGCCGTGGTTGGCCGGGCCGTCGCGCCCCAGCACGCCGACAATTTTGTGATCTTTGACCTGGTAGCTCAGCAGGCAGCCGACGCCGCAAAACGGACAGACCGAATCAACCGTTGTTTCGACGCCGGACGCTGCGCCGGAAGCGAAAGGTGCCTGAGCCTTGGCGCTGAGGGCTCCGGTCGGGCAGGCCTGCACGCATTCACCGCAGCCAACGCAACTGCTGGCGCCCAGCGGGTCGGCCAGGTCAAACACGATGCGCGTGGCGGCCCCGCGCCCGGCCCGGCCGATGACGTCGCTGACCTGCACCTCGCGGCAGGCACGCACGCAGCGGCCGCACTGGATGCAGCGCTCCAGCTTGACCGTGATGGCGGGATGGCTGGTGTCGGGCGCCTGCTGCGCAGGCGGCGATGTTTGCCAGTTGGCACGCACGCCGATGCCTAAGCGCCGCGCCCAATCAGCCACCTCGCCGAGCTCGCCCAAACCGTCCTGGTGAGCCGGCGCCGGATCGGCAATTGCATCCATTTCAGGAGCGCCTTGCGCTTTATCGACCTGCGCTGGAGGCGCTTTTTGCACATAAGCTGGCAGGTTCGCCAGCAGCAGTTCCAGCACCAGGCGCTGGCTCTTTTGTGCGCGCTCAGAGTCGCTGTGCACCACCATGCCGGGCGTCACACTGCGCCAGCAGCTCGGTGCCAACGTGCGTTCGCCTTCGACTTCGACCACGCAGGCGCGACAGTTGCCGTCGGTGCGCAAGCCGGTCTTGCAGCACAGGTGTGGAATGGGTACACCGTGGCGCTCGGCGGCCTGCAAAATGCTTTCGCCCGGCCGCGCCGTTGCCGCCTGGCCGTTGAGCGTGAAACCAATGTCAGTCGTCATTCAAACCACCTCGTGCGCAAAATAAGTCAGCACGCTGCGCAGCGGGTTGGGCGCGGCTTGGCCCAGACCGCAGATTGACGCGTCGGCCAGCACTTGCGCCAAATCGTGCAAGCTGGCCTGGTCCCACACCGGCGCCTGCATCAGTTGGGCGGCTTTGACGGTGCCAACCCGGCACGGCGTGCATTGGCCGCAGCTCTCATTGGCAAAAAACTGCATCGCGTTGAGTGCGGCGTCGCGCGCCTGGTCGTGCTGGCCCAGCACCACCACGGCGCCCGAGCCAATGAAACAGCCATACGGTTGCAAGGTGTCAAAGTCCAGCGGCAGGTGCGCCAGGCTGGCCGGCAGGATGCCGCCCGAGGCACCGCCCGGCAAGTAGGCGTAGAGCGTGTGGCCACTAGCCATGCCGCCGCAATACTCGTCAATCAGCTCGCGCACGCTGATGCCCGCTGGCGCCAGCTTGACGCCCGGCTGCGCGACCCGGCCGCTGACGCTGAAACTGCGCAAACCACTGCGCCCGCGCCGACCCTGCGCACTGAACCAGACGGCACCTTTTTCAACGATGTCGCGCACCCAGTACAGGGTTTCAAAGTTGTGCTCCAGCGTCGGGCGGCCAAACAGCCCGACCTGCGCCAGGTAGGGCGGGCGCAGGCGCGGTTGACCACGTTTGCCCTCGATGCTTTCGATCATGGCCGACTCTTCGCCGCAGATGTAGGCGCCGGCACCCCGGCGCAATTCAATCTGCGGCAATGGGCACGGTGGGTTGGCCTGCAGCGCCGCCAGCTCGCGCGTCAGCAAGGCGCGCGCGCCGTGATACTCGTCGCGCAGGTACAGGTAACAGGCTTCGGTGCCGACCACCTGCGCGGCAATCAACAGACCTTCCAGGAAACGGTGCGGGTCGCGCTCCAGGTAGTGCCGGTCTTTGAAGGTGCCGGGCTCGCCCTCGTCAATGTTGACCGCCAGCAGGCGCGGCGCGCTTTGCTCGCGCACCAGGCGCCACTTGCGCGCCACCGCAAAACCGGCGCCACCCAGACCGCGCAGACCGGCCGCTTGCAACGCGTCGAGCACCGCCTCTGCGCTTTCCTCAGCGTTCACTACGGCCGCTGCCAGCGCGTAGCCACCACTGGCGCGGTAGTCTTCATATGTTATGGTTTCAATAGCTGGCAGCACTTGCTCTGTAAGCTCTAGCGCCTTATTTTTCATACAAGCGTGGGCACGTTCGCAGACGCTTTGCCGGTTGGCAGGCGCCACCGGTTGCTGGCCCACCAGCACGGCAGGCGCCTGCGCGCAGCGCCCGATGCACGGCGCGGCCAGCACTTGCACCGTGTTGTCCAGCGCTGCCGGCAGGCGCTGCAACAGCGCCTGGGCGCCGGCCATGGCGCAGCTCTGGCCGGTGCAGACACGCAGCGTCAACGCCGGCGCGCTCTGGTCGTCGCGCAAGATCTGAAAGTGATGGTAGAAGCTGGCCACTTCCAGCAGCGCCACCAGCGGCAGGCGCAGCTCTGCCGCCAGCGCCACCAGATGGCGCTCATACAAGGCCCGGTAATGGTCGTTGAGCCGGTGCAGGTACTCAATCAGCAGGTCACGCCGGTGGCCGTCTGGCGGCGTGCCGCCAATCAGCGCACGCACCTCGGCCAGCGCACGGGCGTCCACCTGGCGCCCTTTGATTTGAGCGACCCGGCGCTTGGGCGGCGCGCTGGCGCGCCGTGGTTCGGTCGGGGTCAAGGGCTCGGGTGTCGGGGTGGCGCTTTGCATGGTGGCAAGATTATGGAACGATTCAACGCCCCAGAAACTCCGTGTGCGCTGACCCCCAAATCACACCGACTCAACCCCGAAACGGATCACCAATGGTCATGCGGTGTCAATCAGCACCCGCTGGAAATTTTGCCGTGCCGCAACGGGCTTTCCCGGTTTAACCGGTGGCTGTGAGGGTCTGAGTGGGGCGATCGACCGTCGTTGACGTTGATAATGCGAGACAAGTTGAAAGAAAACCACTTATGAAAGGGCATTGGCCATGAAAACCCCCGATTCACAGGAGAACGACTGGCCTGCCCTGCTGTCGGGGTCGCCGCTGTTCAACGGGGTAGATTTCACTGTGATTGCGGCAGAACTGAGGCAGAGTCAGCCACTTTGCATTGAGCACGGACAGGTGTTGCTTGATCCAAAGCGCATCAACGACGACTTCTACATCGTCCTGGACGGAGAATTGCTGGTCTGTCTGGCACCTCGAGTCCAGCAGCCACTGGTGCGCCTTCGGGTCGGTGACTGCGTTGGCGAGTTGTCGATCATCGATAACAGTCCGCCCTCAGCCTACGTGATGGCGGCAGTCAAGACCCACCTGC
>JAQTSL010000067.1 GCA_028711355.1 Rhodoferax sp. | reverse complement strand
GCTGGCGGCCGATTTGCGGTCATTTTGGACCGTCATTCGTTGTTCATAGCCGAGCTATGAACGCCTCACGCCCGCCCAAACTGCCTCGCAACTCGCCTCGCCATCCATCTGTGCCCCAATGGACTTTCTCGGTTTATCACAACTTCAAGGAAAGAACCATGGATATCAAAGTCCTAGGCACTGGCTGTGTCAACTGCAAAGCAACCCTTGCGCTGATCGACCCGATCGCCCAGGCCAAAGGCGTGAGCGTCAAACTGGAAAAGGTCGAACAGTTGCGCGACATCATGGGCTATGGCGTGATGAGCACGCCCGGTGTGGTGATCGACGGCAAGGTGGTGCACGCTGGGGGCGTTCCCAGTCGTGACAAAATTGAACAATGGTTTGCCGTCTAATCAGTTGGGGACAGAGCTAAAGATCTGTCCCGCAAGTCTATAAAAATGGAGTTACCAACATGCATCCGCAAAAAAAATTTCACCTCGTTTTTTCTTTCGTCATGGGCGCCATGATGATTATTCTGATGACCTTTGTCATCACCTGGGTCAATGTCGGCCTGGGCGCTGACTTTATGCAGAAATGGATCAAGGCCTTTGGCATCGCCTACCTGGTGGGCGTGCCGGTGATTTTCTTTCTGGCACCAATTGCCCGGAAAATAACGGGCCGCATTCTGGGGGTCAATCCGGCGTAACGTTCTACGCCAGATGTCCCGATCAAGATTTTCGTCATGAGCGCCACCCACGACCACACACCGGCCCACAGCCATGATCACGGCCACGATCACGGCTCTGGCGGCCATGGTCACAGTCACGCGCCGGCCAACTTCAACCAGGCGTTTGCCATTGGCATTGCGCTCAATATCATTTTTGTGGTGATTGAGGCCTTTTACGGCTGGCGCATCAACTCGCTGGCGCTGCTGGCCGACGCTGGTCACAACCTGAGCGACGTGGCCGGGTTGGTGCTGGCCTGGGCCGGAGCGCTGGCGGCCAAAGTGCAGCCCAACGCACGCCACACCTATGGTTGGAAACGCGCCACCATCTTGGCGGCGTTTGCCAATGCCTTGCTGCTGCTGCTGGCCATGGGTGGCCTGACCTGGGAAGCCATTGGACGGCTGATGTCGGGTGACGTGTCGCTGCAAGAGCAGGGGGTGACGATCATGGTGGTAGCGGGTATTGGCATCGTCATCAACACCGCTACCGCTTTGCTGTTCATGCGCGGCGGCGATGACCTCAACATCCGCGGTGCGTTTTTGCACATGGCCGCTGACGCACTGGTCTCCGCTGGCGTGGTGGTGGCCGGTGGCTTGACGCTGTGGATGGGCTGGGTCTGGCTGGACCCGGTGGTGAGTCTGCTGATTGCGGCGGTGATATTGTGGGGTACCTGGAGCCTGTTCAAGCAAAGCCTGCACCTGTTGTTTGACGGTGTGCCCGACAGTGTGGATACGCAGGCGGTACGCCAGTTGTTGCTGGGGCTGCCCAGCGTGATGGATGTACATGACTTGCACGTGTGGGCCATGGGCACCAGCCAGATAGCGCTCACCGCGCACCTGGTGACCGATGCCACCGACAGCGGGGCCTTGCTGCACGAGGCTGAAGAAGAACTGCACGAACACTTTGAAATCGGCCACGTGACACTACAGCTTGAAACCCCGGCTTACGCGCAAATCTGTGGTTTGCGGCCAGGCTCAGGTTGTCAAAAAGAATAGCTGCTAGCGCTTATTCCATAAGCGCTAGAGGTTTTTTATCTACAAAAAGCGGGAGAGCTGAGGTAACGGTAAGTGCCGCAGTTTATTGCCGGCAATTGCGGCATGAATTGTCTGAACACTGCCTGGAAGGCCCACGCCGCCGAATTGCGCGGCTGGCTGCGCCAGGGCGAGCGCTTCTGTGCGCTGACCAATGCGCGCGCTTGGCTGTTTGAGGTGGCGCGCAACCTGGTCGAGTTGCCCGACGACCTCAAAGCCAAACCGGAGGATGTGGCAACCGTTGATGTGCCGACCGGTTGCCTGCCACGCGTGCTGTCTGAACTCAGCATGGACGACCGCGAGGCCATCACTCTGTGCGACTTGCAAGGTCTGCCCCAGGCCGATTACGCGCAGCGCATTGGTTTGAGTTTGGGTGCGGCCCAATCATGTGTGCAGCGCGCGCGGGTACGTTTGCGTGCGCAGATCAGCACGGCGTGCCAAGTCACGACCGATGATACCGGCCGCGTCAGTGACTTTGTGCCCAGAATCTGAGTCGCTTGGGTCTGCGCGGCCTCCAGCGGTTTTTAGGTTGAACGACGGGCCCTCAGACCAGTTTCTGTCATTCATGGGTCTTTGCCGATTGAATATTGACCCAGGGCGGGTAGCTGCTTTTTGAATTGGCAACTGTGGATAGGTGTACTGAATTCTGGTTTTGGCTACCCCCTGACTTTGGACTTTCCCCTCGCGCAGCGCCTCAGAATGACTCGGGTGCCGTTGCAGTCTTGCTAGCCTTGACCTCAGCTTTCTCCTGCTCCAACTGGTTGATCAGGTCCATCGTTGAGTAAAAGCGTACCCGCATCCCCTTGGATGTAATACCCTGCGTTGGCCCCTTTTTGTCAAGCACCCTGGCCATGGTGGGCACCAGTGGCCAACTGGCCACTGGCATCACCTTGCTGGGTTTTTACTCGCTCGGTCTGGCTATCCCGATGCTGATCGTTGGTTATTCGTCGCAATGGCTGCAAAACCGCATCAAGCGGCTGCTCAAGCATGAGACCGTCCTGCGCTACCTCACCGGTGGCACGCTGGTGGTCTTTGGCCTGTATCAAATCATGCAAGGAAATCTGGCGTTCTGACCTGACTTGGTGACTTGGGTCACTCAACACCTGTCTTTACAAAGCCTTGATACTGACTTCACCTTACGCATCGACACTGTCAACTCTTTCAAATCTTTCAACTACCTTTAGGTTCAAACATCATGTCCAATCACATCCGTACCCCCCTCAAGGCTCTTGGCCTGGTCGCTACCCTGGCGTTTGCCAGCATGGTGAACGCCGCTGACGCGGTCACCGACCTCATGCAGGCCGCCAACGGACCGTACCGCATGGCCTTGTACAAGACCAACGGCAAGTCGCAAGAAGAAGCGCAACAAGCGCTGACGCAAGCACAAACGATGTGGAGCAAGCTTGAAACCCAATTTGCTGCCAAGCCCGCCGCCCCCTATGACCGCGACCCGGCATTTGCCGCATCGGTGACCGAGGTGAGTCAGGTGTATCAAAAAGCTGCCAAAGAAGTCGCTGCCGGAGAGCTGACCAATGCGCACAACACGCTGGAACGGGTGCGCGACGTCACCGCCGATATGCGTTTGCGCAACAACATCGTGGTGTTCAGCGACCACATGAACGCTTATCACGCCCAGATGGAAGTGGTCCTGATTCATGGCCCTGAAACGTTGGTGCAGCCCAAAGGCCTGTTGCTGCTGACGGCACAGACCGGTGCGCTGAGCTACCTGGCCAAGCAGCTTGGCACGCAGGCACCCGCTGTACACAAACAAAACGCCGAATTTGGCAGCTTGCTCAAGGCGGTTGAAACGTCGGTTGGCAACGTTGAAGCTGCTTTGCTGAACCAGGATGCACCCGCTGTCAAAGAAGCCATCGGCAAACTCAAAGGCCCGTACAGCAAACTGTTTGCCAAGTTCGGTTGAGGCCTGGGACGCAGCGAGGAGAAACACACATGAGCACATTTGATTGCACTGGGTTGATGAAAAGCATCAATGAAAAGCTGGGCCCGTTTCGCCAGTCGCAAAGCGACACCATGCAAGGCTTTGGCCAGATGGCCAAGGCTGCTATGGCCGAAGGGACCGTCAGCGCCAAGCACAAAGAGATGATTGCGCTGGCCATTGGGGTCACCCAGCACTGCGGCGGCTGCATCGCATTTCACGTCAAGGCCTTGCACCGGCTGGGGTGCACCCGCGCCGAGCTTGAGGAAGCCCTGGGCGTTTGCGTCTATATGGGCGGTGGCCCGGGCTTGATGCTGGTGGCCGAGGCACTGGCGGCCTGGGACGCCATGGCATTGGCCTGATCCGGGGTTTCAGCCGGTCGTTCGCGGCAGTAACAGACTGGCGCTCAGGCCCCCCGTGGGCAGGTTGACCAATTCCAGCGTGCCACCGTGCAGCCGCGCCACGTCGGTGACGATGGCTAAGCCCAGCCCGACTGATCCGTCAGCCCGGGTGCGCGCTGCGTCAGGTCGGTAATAGGGCTGAGTCACTTTGTCCAACTCTTGCGGTTCAATGCCAGGTCCGTTGTCCAGCACGCTCAGGCGCACGGATTGGCCCTCGTCCTGTCGCGCCAAAGTGACCTCGGTGGCACCATACTTGAAAGCGTTGTCTATCAAATTTTGTAGCGCTCGGCGCAGACTGGATAAGCGTCCAGCGTAAAAATGATCAATATGTCCTTGCAAGGTGACAGCTCGTCCCTGGACCCGGGCATCGTCCGCCATGCTTTCCAGCAGCGCATTCAGGTCCAACCAACGAACCGACTCCTGGTCACTACGCCCGCGCAGGTAGCCGAGTGTGCTGTCGATCAGGTTGGTCATGGCGGCAATGTCTTGGTCCAACTGCGCGCGCAAGGCATCGTCATCGATCAACTCGCAGCGCAGCCGCAGTCGGGTCAGCGGGGTGCGTAGATCGTGCGAGACCGCCGCCAGCGCGCGCTCTCGCTCTTGCATCAAGCCGCGGATGCGGGTCTGCATGGTGTTGAAAGCGCTGGCTGCGTGACGCATTTCAGCGCTGCCTGTCTCGGGCAAGGGTGGTGTATCCAGATTGCGGCCAAGCCGATTGGCGGCCTGCGCCAATTGGGCCAGCGGTTGCGTGGCATGGCGCACCGCCAGCAACGTGACACCGGCCACCAGCACAAGCGTCAGCGCCAGTTGTGACAGTAGCGCCGTTGAAAGCGCGGGCGTTGCCGCTTGCGCTGTCTGTTCGGTCAACCGGACCCACCGTCCGTCCTGAAGCTGCACGTCCAGACTGCGTGCACCGGCAGCGCCTGCGCCCCCTTGCATCAGCCCGGCACCTGTAGCCCCCATACCTTTGCTGCGTACTGCGCGCGGGCTACCCAGGCGTTGGGCCAGCACATTGGGCAGCGAGCCTTTGGGCGAGTTGGGGTACAACGCATCAGCTTTCACAAACTCCACGGCCAATCCGGCGCGCGCCAGCGCTTGTATCGCCTGATCTTGCTGCGTGGGTGCAGTGGCTTCCAGCAGTTGCACCGCGTGGGTGATCTGCTCCGAAAAATTCTGCCCACGCTCTTGACGCAGCAGCTCACTGCGTTCTTGGGCTTGCAGCCAAAAGCTCACGCCTTGCGCCACGCCCAGGCCCAGCAGCAAGATGACTGCAATACGGGCCGTCAACCCCCAGGCCAACCTCATGCGGCACCCGCGAAGTGGGCTTGTGGCGTGACGGCGCTGGCCAGCACATAGCCCTCGCCGCGTACGGTTTTGATGAGTTGTGGCTCGCGGCTGTCGTCATGCAGACGTTGGCGCAGGCGGCTGATCTGCACGTCGATGGCACGGTCATAGGCCTCGGCCTCGCGGCCGTGGATGCGTTCCATCAACTGATCGCGCGTGACCACCCGGTTGGGGTGTTCCAGCAGCACGCGCAGCAGTCGAAATTCGCCGCCCGACAGCGGCGTGACCACACCGTCTGCAGTAAATAACACGCGCTCAGCGGTATCCAGACACCATCCAGCAAAGCACAGGTAGCGGCTGGACTCAGGCTGCAAATTGGGTGGCAAGGCGCGTGTGCGGCGCAGAATCGATTTGATACGCGCCAGCAACTCACGCGGGTTGAAGGGCTTGACCAGGTAGTCGTCGGCACCCATTTCAATACCCAGAATGCGGTCGGTTTCCTCGCCGCGCGCGGTCAGCATGATCACTGGCAAATTGGACTTGGCGCGCAGATCGCGGCATAGCGTCAGGCCATCGGTGCCCGGCAGCATCAAGTCCAACACCAGCAGGTCTATCGTGTGCTGCTGTAGCTGTTGCCACATGGCGCGGCCGTCGGCTGCGGCCAGCGCTTCAAAACCGTTGCGCGCCAAGTAGTCCACCAGCAGGTGACGAATGTCGGGCTCGTCGTCAACGATCAGGATGCAGTCTTGTTTGTCCATATGCAAAGATTTTCGGATGCCATCGCCTCAGGTTTTGTAACGCACTGTAACGCGCGCCAGAACGGCAACACAGCGATGCAAAAAACCGCTTTTCAGTCATCAACGCGATACATCACAGCGCTTCAATACACCCCAGGGACGCAGCAGGTGCTGAGCCCCACTGACCCACTGGAGTTCATCATGAAAACCGCAACATTCATCAAGACATTGGCCATCGGTACCGCCGTGGTCGCCGCCCTTTCCACCGCCGTCCTTGTCCAGGCCGCCCCAGGCTATGGTCCGGGTGCTGGTATGGGGCAGGGCGGGCAAGCGCAAGGCCAGCAAGTCGGGCGGTCGCTTTTGACGCCTGAAGAACGTAGCGCCAATCAGGCCAGGATGGCAGCCGTCAAGACTTACGAAGAATGCAAAGCGGTTCAAGCCGAGCAGCATGCCGCCATGGTCACGCGTGCCACTGAAAAAGGCATCACCTTGCCCGCACCACAGTCCCGTGGCTGCGACATGCGTAAGGCGCGTGGCTTCTTTGCCAGTTGAACCAGCCACCCCTTTGAACAACGGAGCGCATCATGGCACTGATTGAAGCAAGCAAGGTCACCAAAGCCTATCGCATGGGTGACCAGGAGGTTCCCGCCCTCAAGGGGGTGACGTTTGAGATTGGCGAAGGCGCGTTTGCCGCCTTCGTCGGCCCCTCGGGTAGTGGCAAATCAACCCTGCTGAACCTGATTGGCTGCCTGGACCACCCCAGCAGCGGCACGCTGCGCGTGAGCGGTGTGGATGTGGCCAGCCTGTCACGCAACGCAGCCGCCACTTTTCGGGGCGAGAACCTGGGCTTTGTGTTTCAGGACTTCAACCTGGTGCCGGTGCTCAGTGTCTATGAAAACATCGAATATCCGCTGTTGATGGTGCGCGGCTGGAGTGATGGCAAACGCCGCGAGCAGGTCAACAAAATGATCGCCGCCGTGGGCATGAGCGATCAGGCGCACAAGCGCCCGGATCAGCTCTCGGGCGGGCAAAAGCAGCGCGTGGCGGTAGCGCGTGCGTTGGTGGGTCAGCCCAAGCTGGTGCTGGCCGACGAGCCCACCGCCAACCTGGACCACGACACCGCCTACAAAGTGCTCAACCTGATGAAGGCCATGCGCGATGAGCTGGGCACCAGCTTCATCTTCTCGACGCATGACCCCAAGATCATGCATGAGGCCGAGCTCACCTTCACCCTGGAAGACGGCCGCATTGCCGCAGGAGCGCAATCATGAGCACCACCCTCACCCTGGCCGCGCGCAACCTGCTGCGCTACCGCCGCCGCACCTTGCTCACCGCCCTTTTGATCACGCTGGGCGTAGTGGCACTGCTGCTGTTTGTGGCGGCCGCGGGATCCTTTAAACAAACCATGGTCGGATCGATCACCGACAGCATGCTGGGCCACTTGCAGGTACACCGCAAGGGCTACACCGCGTCGATGGACAACCTGCCGCTGACCATGAGCCTGCAGCCGCGCGCCGTCGGCCTGATCGAAGATGCGCTCAAGGCTGACCCGGCGGTGCAGGCCTATTCCAAGCGCGTCAAGCTCGGCGCCATGTTCAGCAACTTCACCGAAAACAGCAGCATCCGCCTGAACGGCATTGATGCGCAAGCTGAAGATGCCACGGTACCGGCGCTGCGTCAGCGCATCAGCGACGGCGACCAGACCGGCCCGCTGGTGGCCCCCGGCAAAGTGCTGGTGCCTGCGTTGCTGGCCAAAGGCATGAAAGTCAAAGTAGGGGATTCGGTGGTGCTGGTAGCGACCAACGCCGCGGGTTCGGTCAACGGCAAGACCTTCGTCGTCGGCGGCATTCTGGAAGGCATCACCGGCCCGGGCGGACGCGATGGCTACATTGACATCAAAGATGCACGCGAGCTGCTGCGCATGGACAAAGAAGAGGTGATGGAAGTCGCGGTGCGCCTGCGTGACATCGGCTTGCTCAGTGCAGTGCAAAAACGCTTGCGCGCGGTGCTTGAGAGCAGCATTCGCAACAAAGAAGACAAACCCGCCACCGAGCTGCATACCTGGGCCGATCTGTCACCGTTTGCCAATATCGTCAAGATGATCGACATGATGACCTTCTTCATCCGCATCATGCTGGTGGCCATTGTGCTGGTGAGCGTGATGAACGTGATGCTGATGGCGGTCTATGAGCGTATCCGCGAAATCGGCACGCTGGCAGCGATTGGCACGCAGCCGCGCAAGCTGATGGCGATTTTCTTGAGTGAGGGCCTGCTGCTGGGTTTGGTGGGAGCCGCTGCCGGTGTGCTGTTGAGCTACGCCGTGGTAGCCGCGCTCAACGTCTGGCCGGTGGTGTTTGCCTTTGGCCGCGAGCAAATCACGCTGCATCCCGGTTTGGCCCCAGTCGAGGTGCTTGGCGTGCTAGTTCTGGCAGTGATCGTCTCCGGCCTGGCCAGCCTGCAACCGGCCTGGCGCGCCGCCCGCATGGACCCGATCCAGGCGCTGCGCCATGTGTGATGCCTCTGATCTTCTGCACCACGGTATTCCCTTGCAACGTCTAGCAGCGCGCGTGGGGTGCCCGGTGCAGCGTGGACTTGGGGTTTTGCCAAATCAAGGAGGAGGCTTGGGGCGACGCCCCAAGCCGGGGGACATTCGCGGAGGCGGGCACCCCACGTGCGCTGCGGGTTCAATTTGATAACGCTGCCATACACCACTTTCAAGTCAGCCCAATATTCCAGCTCCACCCAAAACTTACTCAGGACTTCATCATGATCACGCTAAAAAACATAGCTGCCCTCGCCCTATTGGCACCCGCCCTGGCCTTTTCTGCCGTCGATGGCGTGGCCTTGCTGAAAAGAATCGACCGCAACCTGGAACCCGAGTCGTACGAGAGCTACCGTAAGCTCATCAACATCGAACCCAACGGCAACAAGAAGGAATTTGTGCTCTACACGGTCAAAAAAGGCAAGGACAAGATGGCCAGCCTGTTCTTGCAGCCGGCCAGCGACAAAGGCCGCAGCACGCTGCGCCAGGGCGACAACATGTGGCTGTACCTGCCCAGCGTGGGTAAACCCATGCGCATCACCAGCCTGCAATCGGTCACCGGTGGCGTGTTCAACAACGCCGACATCATGCGGCTGGAATATGCGGTGGAATACGACGTGGCGGCGGTGGATGAAAGTGACGCCAAGCTCATCACCCTGCAGCTCAAAGCCAAAACCGGTGAAGTGGCCTACGACAAGCTGGTCATGACAGTGGACAAAAAGCTGGCGCTGCCACTCGAAATCAAGGCTTTTGCCAGCAGTGGCATGCTGCTGAAAACGCTGTACTTCAAGGACATCAAGGACTTTGGCGGCGGCATCAAGCGCCCGGCCACCATCGAGACCGACAGCCCGCTCTACAAAGACTTCAAGTCGGTCATGCTGTATTCCGGCCTGAAAAAACGTGACGTGCCAGACGAGGTCTTTACCCAAGGCTACATGGCGCGTATCGAAGAGCTGCGCAAATGAAAACCCTGCTGCTCGCAGCCGCGCTCGCGGCCGTGGCAGCCAGCGTGGCTGCCGAGGAATTCACGTTTGACGCAGCCGAGTTTGAAAAAAATCCGTTTGAGTTGAACGGCTATATTGAACCCAAGCTGGAGCTTCTGGGCTTGCGTGGCGACAGCGCCGCTTACAAACTGGCCTACCCCAATGAGGCCGCCCGCAGCACACTGACGCGCAGCACCCTCACGCTGGAACTGGCAGGCAAGGCCAACCTGGGCGATTGGGTGTTCGATGCCCGCGCCCAAGCCAGCCAGGTAGATGATGCACTGACCAGCCGCAGCAACGCGCTGGCGGTGCAAGAGGGTGGCGTGCGCTACAACGCCGGCCCCGGTTTGACGCTGGATTTGGGCAAACGCGTCACACGCTGGGGCAAGGGCTATGCCCTGACCACCGTCGGTTTTGTCGAGCGCCCCAAAGATGCCACCGACCCGACCGCCAGCCGCGAAGGCTTTGTCATGGCCAGCGTGGACTGGACGCGCAGCCTGCCAGGCTCCGTGAGCGCCATCAGCTTCACCGGCATCCTGCTGCCCACCGACGGCGTGACCAATGCCGACTTTGGCCGCACCAATGATCTGAACCCCGCCGCCAAACTCTACCTGCTGGCCTGGGACACTGACATCGACCTGATGTGGCGCGCCGCCGGTGCCAAGCCGCAGGCCTGGGGGCTGGATTTTTCGCGCAACGTCAGCAGCAACCTGGAGGTGCACGGCGAATGGGCACGGCTGCTGGATGCAACCCACACCACGGTCAGCGCCAGCGGCACCGCACTGACGACGCGTCAAAACGCGACCTCCTGGTTGCTGGGCTTGCGCTACCTGACCGAGGGCGAAGTCACCTGGGTCGGTGAGTGGGTGCACAACGGCAACGGGGCCAGCGACAGTGAGTGGGCCGACACCAACCAGTTTTTGCGCACCGCCACCACGCCAGGAGCCGCACCCGCGCTGCTAGCCAAAGCACAAACGCTGGCAGCCAGCGGTTTGAGCCGGGCCAACCCCGGCCAGGATTACCTGTATGTGAAAGCCAGCGTCAGTGAGCCGCTGGGCTGGGTCTATGGCAGCGCAGCAGTAAGCGCCATGGTCAACGCGCAAGACCAGAGCTGGCAGCTCACGCCCGAGCTGGCCTACACCGGCCTGAACGGTTGGGACTTGCGCGCCCGCCTGGGCTGGTTGCACGGTGCCGACTTGACAGAGTATGGTGAAAAACTGTCGCAGCGAAAGCTGGAGCTCACGGCGCGCTACAGTTTTTAATACGGCTTCGATGCCAGTCCTTGAAAACCGGCGCTTCGGGGGCATATGCCTGGCAGCATCACACCGCTAGGACACTCTCCATGGATACCCGACTTCACGTTGTCTGCCCCGCGTGCAACACCACCAACCGGATCACACCCACGGCAGACGGGCAGCAACTGCACTGCGGAAGTTGTAACCAGCCGCTGTTCGGCTTGCCCCCAAAAAGCCTGGATGCTGCCGCGTTTCAGGCGCAAATCAGCAAGAGCCAGGTGCCCTTGGTCGTCGATTTCTGGGCGCCCTGGAGTGGCCCTTGTCGCGCCATGGCGCCGGCGTTTGAACAGGTCAGCAAGCTGCTGGGTCCGCGTGCGCGCTTCGTCAAGGTGAATACCGAAGAGCAAACGGCGCTGGCCAGCCGCTACGCCATTCAAAGCATCCCGACCATGGTGGTGTTCAGCGGCGGCCGTGAGATAGCGCGCCGTTCGGGCGCGTTGCCTGCGGGCGATTTGCAGCGCTGGGTGCAATCTGTTGTGTAAACAAAAGCGGCGGTGAAGCGGTGCGTCTTGGCGATACACACATCCATTGGGTAACCGGCTTCAACTCGGTGAAAACTCGGGTATAGCGCGAATCATGAATTCATCAAACAACGGAACGGTGAACGCCATATCGCCGTGCGCAGGGCTATAAATCATTCCCTTTTTGATGAGCTTGGAACGCACCGGCCCCATCCCCTTCGCTGTCATTTTCAAAGCTGCTGCAATGTCGCCCGTGCGATGGCTGCCCGGGCCGAGGTGGGCCATGGCACGAAGGAAGTTCTTTTCTCCTGGTGTGAGCCGGTCATAGCGAACACGAAAGAAATTCTTATCGAGCCGACGCGTCACCTCCGTTGTGGCATTGCGTACGATTTCCAGCGTGATCGGGCTGGCTGCTGCCATATTCCATGATTGGTACCCCCACTCCTGGATGAAATAGGGATACCCGTGGGTTAGGCGAAACACCTCACGGAGCGCATCGTCGTCAAATTCAACGCCCACATTTCGCGCCGGGTCACGCAAAGCCATGGATGCATCTGCCTCAGACAGTGCACCAACGTCCGGGTAATTGAACAGCCGCTCGGCATACGATTTGGATTCTCCGGCCATGCCCGCAAGCACGGGCAAACCCGCTGCGAGCAACACCAATGGCAGTTGCTTTTGCTGCATTTTGTGCATCGCCATGATGAGAGCCCCCAGCTCTTTTTGGCTCAGGTACTGAATTTCGTCTATCAGAATAGCCACAGCGGTCTGACGCTCAAGCGCCGCCTCTGCGATGGCGACAAACAGGTTTGGCAGGTCAACTTCCAGGTCGCCGCTATCCGCAGTCCCCTTGGCGGGCTCGATGTCTAGCCCCAGTGCCACGTCATTGACCGTTAACTTGATGCTGCCGATAAAACTGCGCAACACGGCCAGACCGCGTTTGACCTTGTCACCCGCACCTTTGATGCGATCCAGCTCAAAAAGTAAACCCCGCAAGGCCGGATAAATCAACTCACCCAGTGGCTTTTCTTCGTGCGCTTCCAGCAGGATCGTCTGATAGCCTTCGGCCTTGGCCATGCGTTCGATGTCGTTGAGCAATACGGTTTTTCCAACGCCACGCAAGCCAGTTAACAAAAGACTTTTTTCTGATCGTTTTTGCTTGACTCGTCCCAACAGGATGCGTGCTTGCTCAAGTAGCGGAGCCCTGCCAACCAGCTCGGGTGGTGGTGCCCCAGCACCGGGGGAAAATGGGTTGTTGATTGGGTTCACGGCTATTCCTAATGAAGTCTAAGTGATTCTATCTATATTTAGTTAGATTATGTTAGGTATCATTAGTCATTGGGTAAGCCGACCTATGCAACCCTAAACAGCATCACCACTGCGCTCGACAATTTCGCGGCGGAAACGCTCGATTTCATCGGCGGCCATGCCCCTAAAGTTGTCGTCCAGCGCGTCGCCGGCCTCTAACTGTTCGCTGTCGATCAGCAGGGTGTTGGGGCGTGGCAGCGGGTTGCCGGTGGTGTCGTCAAAGTTGCGGAACAGCGCCAGGCGACCGTTTTCCAGGGTACTGGTGCCGTCATCATTCTGGCGTTGGAAGCCCGAGACAAAGTCATACACCAGCTTGGAGATGGCGGTGTTCTGGCAAACGATGATGAAACACGGCGGCACTTTAATGCCGTAGTCTTCCCAGAGTTTGTAGGTTTTCTCGTAGTGGCCGTAGAGCGCCAGCAGCGCGGTTTGCAGGCGCAGGGGTAATTTAAGCGGGTCCAGCTCGCCACCGGTGCCTCGGCCTTTTTTGGGCATGTCTTTGCGAATGTGCTCCCACAGGTTGCGAAACACCGGCATTTCTTCACCGGGGATGTTCTCGGCCACCGGCACGCGAGGCAGCTTGACGATGCCGCATTCGATGGCATCCATCAAAGAGAAATCGCTCATGGTCCAGGGGAACAGGGTGCCTTCAGCATAGCCGGAGCCGCTCAAGAAGAATGGTGTGGCGGACAAGTCCATCACGCGGGTGACACCGAGCTTGCGGTTGACTGCCTCCAGGCCAGAAATCCACAGGCGAGCGGCCTCGTTGTTTTTGTCGGCTTCTTTCTTCTCGTCACCCTTGAGGGCTTCGTCATCGTCTGGCGTGGGCTTTTCGCGGTAGCAGTGGTG
>JAQTSL010000367.1 GCA_028711355.1 Rhodoferax sp. | reverse complement strand
CCGGGGCAACCGGCCTGAAAAAAGGGCGGCCGACCGGACGGTTTGTGGCAACATGACGCCCCTGGGGGAGATTTAATCAGTTGGGGTCAGAGCACGTCGCTGCGCGAGTGGTCTGACCCGCAATATGCTACGCGAGGTCAGAGCACGTCGCTGCGCGAGTGGTCTGACCCACAATATGTTACGCGAGGTCAGAGCACGTCGCTGCGCGAGTGGTCTGACCCGCAATATGTTACGCGAGGTCAGAGCACGTCGCTGCGCGAGTGGTCTGACCCACAATATGTTACGCGAGGCCAGAGCAAAATTGCTACGCAATTCTTGGTCTGACCCGCAAGGTTTTAGGAAAGCGTTTATGTTTGGTTACACCGAAGAGCAGATCACGGCGTTTGGCATGACGTTTGGCGTCGGTGGCCTGATGCTTTATATGCTGTTCATCATTGGCCAGTTGGCGTGGGAATCAAAAGCTGGCAAGTTTGGTTTTTTTGTCATGATGCTGGGCTTGGCGTTTGGCATGGTTGGTTTTGTCGCCAAATACCTGATTCAGTATTTCATGGGAATCAAATAAATAAATAATAGCAGCTTGTGCTTGCTGCTTATGGGTTTTAAGCCCCCAACACCCGATTTCTGCCGGCGCGCTTGGCCAGATACATAGCTTGGTCAGCGCGTTTGATGGCTTCCGGCCCGGTTTCACCGCAAGCCAATTGCGCCACGCCGGCGCTGAAGGTGATCAGCACCTTTTCGGTACCCGCCAAAAAGAAGCGTTTGGTAAGCTCGCGCTGTAGCCGCACCATCGCCTCAATACCGTTGTCGAGCACGGTGTCAGGCATCAAGACAACAAATTCTTCACCACCGTAGCGCGCTAGCGAGTCCTGCGGCCGCATCACTTCACGGGTGACGCTGGCCAGGTGCGCGAGCGCTGCGTCGCCAGTGGCGTGCCCGAGCGTATCGTTGAGTTTTTTGAAGTTGTCAATATCGAGCAGCGCCACCGACAGCGGCGCGTCTTGGCGTTGGACCTGAGATACTTCGCGCTTGACCGCTTCGTCCAGCCCCTGACGGTTTAGCGCGCCGGTAAGCGGGTCGTGGCGTGCCTGCGCGCTAACGCGGTCCAGTTCCTGGTGCAACTTGGAAATTTCTGCCTGGGTCGCCTCGGCATGCTTTTTCATGCCCTGTAGTTGGTCGCGAGCATCCTGGCTGTCTTGCGCCATGGTTCGAGTGGCACCGACGATCTCTTTGAGCGCGGGTGTGATGTCCTGGATCGATTTGGCGTGTTCGATCAAGCGCGCGCTGGTTTCGAGCTGGGTGTGAAATTCGCCAGTAGAGGCGGACATGGTGGCCAGCCGCTCAATGAAGGTGGTCAGCATCTGGCGCATTTCTTCCTGCGCTTGCACGGTGCGGGCTTTGGCTTCGGTTTGCTTGAAGATGACGTCCTTGAGCCGCTGCTCGACGTCGTCCAGGCGGCGCAGCGTCAGCGGTGGCTCGCAGACGGCCATCAGCGCGTCCACCTGGCCTTTGAGCCAACTGTCTTCCAGGCACAAATGGCTGATGTTCTCGATGATCAGGTGCAACAACTTGAGCAGAACGCTCTTGATCTCGGCCTGGTCTTCGGCCGCAAAGGACAGTCGCTGGCTGTACTGCGCAATCATTTGCTTGACGTTGACCGCATCGCAGTTGGGGTCACGCAGCGTCTTTACCAGCACCTGGGTCTGTTCCAAAAAACGCGGGTCGTCGTGCCCCAACGCGGGTAGGGCGTACTCGATCAGGCGGGCGATCTGGCCAAAGAATTCGCTGGTGAGCGCCGGCGCGCTGATGGGAGTGGCGGCAAGGACATCGGATTTGACCGCCGTCGGTCGGGTTGATACCGGCGCCACAGCAGGTCTGTCATCGACCAGTGCAGGCGCCGCGGGCGCGGTATGTACGGGTGCTGGCGGGCTGAAGCCGCCGTAAGCCATCAGCGCGCTCTTGACGCCGTCCCAGTTGCTATTGTTGATGGCCGACTCAAGCAGACCTTTTTGTTTTTGCTGACCTGGCGTTTTAGTCGGTAGTGCTGCCGAGATATCGTGCAACCGGTCCGCCGGAAAAGGCGACTCAATCGGCAGCGCGGAAAATTCACTGTAAATGCGCTGATAGTTCAGCGGCGTCGGTGGCAACTTTTGTGAGGTGAGCCGCTTGAGCGTTTCACGGGCAATTTCGAATGGTTTTTTGTCGGCCATGGTGGGTCCCTTTGATGCGTCAGCCTGGGCTCGGTCACACGTCGATGTTGCCTGCCTGCAGCGCGTTGGTTTCAATGAACTCGCGCCGTGGCTCGACCTCGTCGCCCATTAGCATGGTGAACACTTTGTCGGCCTCAATCGCGTCGTCGATCTGCACCCGCAGCAGGGTGCGTACTGCCGGGTCCATGGTGGTTTCCCACAACTGCTCGGGATTCATTTCGCCCAAACCTTTGTACCGCTGGCGGCTGGTGGTGCGCTCGGCTTCGGCGATCAACCAGGCCATGGCCTCGCGGAAATCGCCCACCTTTTGTTCTTTCTGGCGCTCGCCCTCGCCACGTGTCACCTTGGCCCCGGCGCCCAGCAAGCCACGCAGGGTGTTGGCGGTTTCGCTCAGCAAGGCGTAGTCAGCCCCATGCACAAAGTCTTGCGTCAGCACGCTGCTCTTGATGTTGCCGTGCATGCGTCGGCTGATGCGCAAAATGGGTTTGTCGCTGCGCGCGTCGTATTCGCCGGCCACCTCGGCGTCTGGCAAATAGGCTTGCAGTGCCAGCGCCGAGCGTTCGGCGTCGGCCACGGTGTCCAGATTGAGCACAGCGCCATCGGCAATAGCGCGAAGTGCGGTTGCATCCAAAAAGTGAGCTAGACGCGCAATCACTGCCTGCGCCAACTGGTGCTTTTTAGCCAAGGTGGCGAGTGTGTCGCCGCTCAAAATGGTCGGGTTGTCGGCGCCGGTGTGCACGCTGGCGCCGACCAGCGCAATGCGCAGCAAGAAGCTGTCCAGATCGGTCTGGCCCTGCAAGTACAGCTCTTCGCGGCCAGATTTGACCTTGTACAGCGGCGGCTGCGCAATGTAGATGTGGCCGCGCTCCACCAGCTCGGGCATCTGCCGGTAGAAGAACGTCAGCAGCAGCGTGCGGATGTGCGCGCCGTCGACGTCGGCGTCGGTCATGATGATGATGCGGTGGTAGCGCAGCTTGGCCACGTTGAAGTCGTCGGCGCCGGCGGTGGCGGAATGGCCGTTGCCGTTCCCGTTGCCATTGCCGTCGCCCTTGCTGCCACCGGCGTTGCCGATGCCGGTGCCCAGGGCCGTGATCAGCGTCAGGATTTCATTGCTGG
>JAQTSL010000366.1 GCA_028711355.1 Rhodoferax sp. | reverse complement strand
GTCTGGCATCGGCGAGCGGTTGGCCTTGTACTGCGGGTACAAATCATCACGGAAGGTGGGGCCTTTGGCGTCAAAAATGCACGCCGCGTAAGCGGCAGGCACCTCTTTGCGCAGGCTTTGCAGCATCTTGATCATGCCGCGAATCGCCCCGGTCGGGCTACTGCCGGGGTCGCCCGGCACCGCGCGCAGATCGGGCATGGCGTGAAAGGCGCGGTACAGGTAGCTGGAGCCATCGACCAGCAACAGAGTTTGGGGCAAAGCTTGGTTCATGGCGGCATTTTGCCTGCGCCACCCACGGTGAATCGGCCAACTACAATGAAAATATGAAGTCCACCTCTTTTCTCCATTCGCTTTGCGCCCGGACGCTGGTCCTATCCTTTGGGTGTCTGGGTAGCCTGGCGCAGGCACAAACCCCGATCGCAACCGCGCCAACAGCGGCGGCCTCGGCCAGCGCACGCGTGCCAGTTGAGCAACCCAAGCAGCAAATTCGCGTCGAAGACGCCAGCAACCGCATTGACGAGGTGCGCGTTGGCGGCGAAACGCGCAGCATCACGGTGCACCCCAAAGGCGGTATGCCAAGCTACCAGGTGCAGCCCGCTACCGGAGAACGGCGCTGGAAAGTGCTGGGTTTTTGACGCATGGCGGTCTATACCGAGGTCGCCGAACCAGAGGCGGCGGCCCTGCTGCTGCGGCTTGGTCTGGGTCAACTGACCGCATTGCGGGCCTGCCCCGATGGCATTGAAAACACCAACTACTTCGTTGATGCCGAACTACATGGCGCCACGCAGCGCTACGTCCTGACGCTATTTGAGCGCCTTACCGCCGGGCAACTGCCGTTTTACCTGCAACTGATGCGCCGGTTGGCGCAGCGCGGCATCCTGGTGCCGACACCGCACGCCAACGCACAGGGCGAGCTGGTGCTCAACGTTCATGGCAAACCCGCAGCCGTGGTTGACCGCCTGCCCGGCCGCAGCGAGCTGACACCGGGCCAAAGCCACTGCACGCAGGTGGGGGCCATGCTGGCGCGTATGCATCTGGCCGGACGCGACTTTGAATTGCACCAACCCAATTTGCGCGGCTTGTCGTGGTGGAACGACACCACCCCGGTGGTGCTGCCGCACTTGTCGGCAGCGCAACAATCCCTACTGCAACAGGAACTGGCGTATCAGAACCAGTTGGCTAGCAGCGCCGACTACGCCGCCTTGCCGCGCGGCCCGATCCACGCTGACCTGTTTCGTGACAACGTCATGTTCGACACGATCGACGGCCAGCCGCATTTGAGTGGCTTTTTTGACTTTTATTTTGCCGGCGTTGACATCTGGCTGTTCGACCTGGCGGTGTGCCTGAATGACTGGTGCATCGAGCCGGTCAGCAGCACCCCACAACCCGCGCTGGCACAGGCCTTGATCGCCGCTTACCAGGCAGTACGCCCTCTGACGCCGTGCGAACGCAGGTTGCTGCCGGACTTGCTGCGCGCGGCGGCGTTGCGCTTCTGGTTGTCACGCCTGTGGGACTTTTATCTGCCACGTGCCGCCAGCGTGTTGCAGCCGCGCGACCCCAGCCACTGTGAGCGGGTGCTGCGCACGCGCGCCACCCAAGTCTTGCCGTTTGAAGCGATGGTGAACCCCTCATGAAGTTGCAGTTGGTCAGTGCCGGTAGCGGAGCGCGCTGGGTCCGTTTGGGCATCCAGACATTTTTCAGGCAACCGCTGGCGTTGATGGGCCTGTTTTTGTTGTTCATGGCGCTGATGTCGGTGGCGACCCTGGTGCCACTGGTCGGCCTGCCGGTGGCGATGACGTTGTTGCCAGCGGTCACGCTCGGACTGATGGCCGCCACCCGCGAAGCGACCAACGGCAAATTCCCGCTGCCGCTGATCCTGCTGACCGGCTTTCGCGCCGGACCGGTCAAGCGGCGCGCCATGCTGGTGCTGGGTGGTCTTTACGCCAGTGGCTTTCTGATCGCCTTGGGCGTGTCGTGGCTGGTGGACGACGGCGGCTTTGCCAACTTGTACCTGGGCGGTCATGTGCCAGACAAGGGGTTGCTGGAATCGGGCGCGTTTATGGCCGCCATGTGGACCTTTGTCGGCCTGCATCTGCCGTTATCCTTGCTGTTCTGGCACGCGCCAGCGCTGGTCTATTGGCAAGACATCGCCCCGCTCAAAGCGCTGTTTTTCAGCGCGGTGGCGTGTCTGCGCAACTTCTGGGCATTGACCGTGTTTGCCCTGGTCTGGATCGGCGTGATGGTCGGTATGGTGTTGGCATTGACGTCGTTGGCGAGTCTGCTGAACAGCCCCACGCTGGCTGGAACGCTGCTGTTTCCGATGCTGTTGCTGCTGGCCGCGATGTTTTTCACCTCGCTGTTTTTTACCTATCGTGACAGTTTTGAGCAAGCGGTGCCTACAGTGCCTGCGGCCGCAACCGATTGAATCCCGGGTGCGATTCAAAGTCAGGGCTGGTGGGTAGCAGACATCAACGCACGCCAGGGTGACCGGGGCTCCCAGCAATTTCAAAAAACTGTCACAGTCGCCAGGCACACTGGGCGGGTTCCTTAACCCTCTTGGAGTTTGCATGCGTTCGATTTTTCGTCCCGGTTTTTTGGTCAGTTCCACCGCAGTTGCCGGGCTAGCCGTGCTGGCAGGCTGCGCCAACCAGCTCGCGACCGCAGCCAGGACCGCAACGCCTGCGCCAGCCAACACCGTTACATCGGTTGAATTTACCGACACCCCGGCTCCGGCCGCGACCGACCCTGACCGGATGGCACGCACTTACAGCAGCTCGGTGGCCAAAGTCACTTACACCGACGGCGCGGTCAAGACCTACCCACTGGCTTACCACACGCTGTTTTCGGTGCAAGACAAGATCAACGAGGTTAACGGTGTCAAGCATCCGGCCGGCCAGATGTTCGACGCCAAGATGCAAGCCATCAAAGACCCGGCGGGCCTGCCGGTGGTGGCAGAAACGCCCGATGCCAACAGCCTGCTGGCGGTGGGCGACAAGCTGTTCATGGTGACGCACTATGAATACGACTGGTTACTTTCCGACCAAACGCAGGCCAACAAAGCCAAGGGTTGGGTCGCCCGCTCGCCCATGAGCATGACACTGACCGAACTCAAGCAGGCCAAAGACGGCAAGCTGTCGGTGGTCAAACAGAACCCGGTGGACTTTTCTGGTGTCGATGGCCTGTGGATTCCCTGCGCAGGCTCGCAAACGCCCTGGAATACCCACCTGGGTTCGGAAGAAGACTACGACCTGCAGTTCAACCCCATGACCAAAAACGCAGCCAAGACGGCCGCCGGCCTGAGAGCCATGAGCGCGCAATACCTGGGTGGCAAACCGGCCA
>JAQTSL010000365.1 GCA_028711355.1 Rhodoferax sp. | reverse complement strand
TTTCCTCGTTTTATCGCAGCTTTCACTTACACCAATGCAATGAATACCGTTTATCAAGAAAATACAAAAAACCTGTTGACTCTTTAGGAAGTCCCTGTAGTGCCCTAATGGATTTTCTCGGTTAAATGAAACTACAAAGAGGAACAGAGATGGTTGTTCTTGCGCAGGCGGTAGCAGAATTGGGGTCAGATCCGGCCGCGCAGCGCAACGGCTCTGACCCCAATTCTGCGGGTTGTGCAAAACAAGCTGTATTTCATGCCTCGGGATGGCCCTGTGGCCATGGCCGTTAAACCTGCATATTCATGATGTCGGTATAGGCCTGCACCATGCGGTTGCGCACGTGCAGGGTGGCCTGAAAGCCGATCTGTGCTTTCTGGATGGCAACCATGGTTTCTTCCAGGCTGACGTTGGGGTTTTCCAGTTGCACCTCGCGTTGCAGCCGCGTTGCGTCGTTTTGTGCGGTGCTGACCGAGCTGAGCGCGCCGTTCAAGGCGTCGGCAAAACCGCCACCGGCACCCGCCGCACGTCCGGCCTGACTGGTCAAACCGGCTGGGCGCAGCGCGACCGGCAGGGTGGTAGGTGCAAGTCTGAGGTTCATGGGGTGCTCGGGATGGAGAAGGGTGAGCGCAATCCTAGCGAGGCTGTTGGCAAAACATGAATTTGAAGTAGCCGGTAAAAACCGCTCTTATCGGCCTCATGTTTTGGCGCTTGCGTCAAATAATCATCGACATCCGGGTCAACCAACGCCTTTTTTTTTAGAATATTTAGATGCCTGCCGCTACTGCACTCCCCACGATTGCGCTCAACCCGACCTTTAATCAGAGATTGGCGGGGCTGGACCGTGCGCAGAAATTGCGTCTGGGTCTGGGTGCCCTGCTGTTGGTGGTGGTTGGCATCGTCGGGCTGGTGATGGGGCGACAGGCCGAATGGCGCGTGCTGTACGCCAATCTGGCGGACAAAGACGGTGGCGCGATCGTCGCCCAACTGTCGCAAATGAATGTGCCTTATCAATACGGCGCCGGTGGCAGCGCCATTTTGGTGCCGGCCGACAAGGTTTATGACACCCGGTTAAAACTGGCTTCGCAGGGATTGCCCAAGGGCGCAGTGACCGGCTTCGAGCTGATGGATAGTGCCAATCGCTTTGGCATGACGCAGTTTCAGGAGCGCCTGACTTTTCAGCGTGGGCTGGAGGGCGAGTTGACGCGTTCGATCCAGGCGTTGTCGTCGGTGTCGAGCGCCCGGGTGCATTTGGCGCTCCCTAATCAGAACGGGTTTTTCCGCGATCAGCAAAAACCGTCGGCGTCGGTGGTGGTTGGTATGAATGCCGGGCGCACGCTCGATCGCGGCCAGCTTGCGGGCATCATTCACCTGGTGTCTTCCAGCGTACCCGAGATGGACCCGCGGGCGGTCAGCGTGCTTGACGACACCGGCAAGCTGCTATCGACACCGTCCAATGACGGTACCGGCGCCGGCAACGACGCCGAGCAGATGCAACGGGTGCAACAGATCGAGCAGCTTTACAGCAGCCGCATCATGGACATCCTGGAGCCGGTGGTCGGACGCCAGAATGTGCGCGCGCAGGTTTCGGCCGAGCTGGATTTTTCGCAGACCGAGCAAACGTCCGAACAGTTCAAACCCAACCAGACGCCCGATTCGACCGCCATTCGCAGCCAGCAGATTCTTGAAAGCGGCGCGGCGGCGGGTGCTGCCACGGCGCCGACCGGAATACCCGGCGCGGTGTCGAATCAGCCGCCCGGGGCGTCGGCTGCGCCGATCAATGGTGCGGCCCAGCCGCTGGTGGCCGGTGGCGCTGGTAATACGGGCAGCGGTGCCGGTACTAACGGCAGCGGTGGCCGCAAGGAATCGATTGTCAACTACGAGGTGGACAAAACCGTGCGGGTGGTGCGCGCTGGCAGTGGCAACATCAAGCGCATCAGTGCGGCCGTGGTGATCAACCACCAGACCAATACCGACGCCAAGGGCAAAATCACGACCGCGCCGATGAGCGATGCACAAATGGAAAAATTGACGTCGCTGGTGCGTGAAACGATCGGCTTCAACAAGGAGCGCGGCGACTCGGTGAACGTGGTGACGGCGCCGTTTACCCGTGAGAAGCTGGCGATTGAAGCGGTACCGTTGTGGCAGCAGCCGGTACTGCTGGACCTGTTGCGTAGCCTGGCCTGGCCGGTTGGAACGCTGCTGTTTGCCGCGCTGGTGCTGATGGGTGGCATCCGCCCCGGACTCAAGGCGCTGGGGCAACCGGCGACGCCGCACACTGGCGGCGCCAGGGCGTCTGCGCTGGACGCGGTGGTGTCCGAGCAGCCCGAACGCCCGATGCTGACTGCGCCAATGGTTTCGGCGTTGCAGTCGTCCGAACCTGCGCCGGGCGAGCTGGCGCTGGAAGACGCCCGCAAATTAACTCGTGACAACCCCGCTGCCGTTGCTAACATCGTCAAAACCTGGATTAACGGCGAAGCCCCCGCCTGACGACCTGAACGGAGCAACCGACCATGCCTCAAGCCGACGGATTAGAAGATGCTGCCATCCTGATGATGTCGCTGGGGGAGGGTGAAGCCTCTGAGGTGTTCAAGCATTTGTCGCCCAAAGAGGTGCAAAAGCTGGGCGAGGCGATCGCCAGAACCAAAACCATCACGCGCGAGCGCGTTGGCGAAGTGGTGGACAAGTTCACCAATATTGCGGCTGCGCAGAGTTTGCTGGTGTCCAACTCGGGTGATTACGTGCGCTCGGTCTTGAAGCGTGCGCTGGGCGACGACAAGGCGGCGTTGCTGATTGATCGTATCTTGCAGGGTGGCGACGTCTCCGGGATCGAGAGTCTGAAGTGGATGGAGCCGTCCAGCGTGGCCGAGCTGCTGCGCAATGAGCACCCCCAAATCGTGGCGGCGATCCTGGTGCATCTGGACTTTGACCAGGCCGCCGACATTCTGAAATTTTTCAACGAACGCCAACGCAACGAGGTGATGCTGCGGGTGGCCACCATGGAAGGCATCCAGCCAACGGCGCTGAAAGACCTCAACGAGGTGTTGTTCAAGGTGCTCGCGGGGGGCGACAAGATGCGCAAGTCGTCGCTCGGTGGGGTCAAATCGGCCGCTGAAATGATCAACCTGATGGGCACGGCAATTGAGGGCACGGTGATCGAATCGATCCGCAACCATGATCCCGATCTGGCGCAGAAAATCATGGACAAGATGTTTGTCTTTGACGACGTGATCAAGCTTGACGACAAGTCGATCCAGACGGTGCTCAAAGAGGTGTCGTCAGACGTGTTGATCGTTGCCCTCAAGGGCGCGCAACCCGAGCTCAAGGAGAAATTTTTGTCGAA
>JAQTSL010000364.1 GCA_028711355.1 Rhodoferax sp. | reverse complement strand
TGCGCCAACTCGCCCACACTCATGCCGGACAGAATGGCCAGTGCGGTACGCGGCCCCACACCACTGATCTTGATGAGTTCCCGAAACGCCTCACGCTCGGGCGCTGCGGCAAAACCGTACAAAATTTGTGCGTCCTCGCGCACCACAAAATGGGTGAGCAGGCTGACTTTGGCGCCCAATTCGGGCAGGTTGTAAAAGGTGCTCATGGGCACCTGTACCTCATACCCTACGCCGTGACAGTCGATGATGACTTGGGGTGGATTTTTGGCATCGAGCGTGCCTGTGAGTTTGCCGATCATTTTTTGCCTATCATGTAGCGTCATCCAAGGACTCACGCAAAATCGCCCTAGCTAGGCGCGCCTTTGAAGACAGTACGTCGCGTACGGCAAGAAGGTGCAACGACGCTGGGGCGGTTTTTCGTGAGTCCACATTACAGAGAATTATCAACGTGATCCTTCGACACCTATTTTCACCCCCCAACAACACCCGTCTGGGACACCTGTGCGGCCCGATGGACGCACATCTACGCGCCATCGAGGTGGCGTTGAAGGTCAAAATTGCGCACCGGCACGAGCAGTTCAAGGTCGATGGACTCAAGGTGCACGCCGTGCGCGCCATGGAACTGCTGCAGGCCATGTATGAAGTCGCCGCGCGACCGATCGAGCCGCGTACCGTGCAACTGATGCTGACGGGTGACGGTGGTGTCAAGGGTGCCGACGGTCCAGAGCTCAAGACCCGGCGCGCCGACCTGAAGCCGCGCACCATGAACCAGGCGCATTACATGGACTGCATTGCCAGCCACGACATCACCATTGGCATCGGACCCGCGGGTACCGGCAAAACCTACCTGGCGGTAGCCAGCGCGGTGGACGCACTGCAACGCAGCACGGTGCAGCGCATCGTCTTGACGCGCCCGGCGGTCGAGGCCGGCGAACGGCTGGGCTATCTGCCCGGTGACCTGGCACAAAAAATCGACCCGTATCTGCGCCCGTTGTACGACGCGCTGTACGACCTGATGGGGTTCGACGCGGTGCAAAAGGCGTTTGAACGCCAGGCCATCGAGATCGCGCCGCTGGCGTTCATGCGCGGGCGCACGCTCAACACCGCGTTTGTGATTCTGGACGAGGCGCAGAACACCACGCCCGAGCAGATGAAGATGTTTTTGACGCGCATTGGCTTTGGCTCCAAGGCGGTAGTCACCGGCGACGTGAGCCAGATTGACCTGCCAATGACCCAGCTCAGTGGCCTGATCGACGCCGAACGCGTGCTGAAAAACATAGAGGGTGTGGCGATCTGCCGCCTGACCAGCGCCGACGTGGTACGCCACCCGCTGGTGGCGCGCATTGTCGATGCGTACGATGCGCCGGCACGCACACGCAGCGCAACCAGCGGCACCTGAACCCACATCCGTCCACCAGGCACGCACCATGTTCAATCCGTCCCAAGCCGATGTCCGGCGCTTTTTCTGTGCGGTCCATGCCAAAACAAACACTGGCCAGCCGATGCAAGCGATCGAAACGCTGGCGTCGCTGTGGATCGCCGAGCACCCCGAGTTTCACGCTGAACTGACCGAGGTCGATGGCGCGCTGGCCACCATGACGGAAACTCAAGAAGGTAAAACCAGCGCCTTCTTGCACCTGTCGATGCACCTGTCGATCAGCGAGCAGTGCAGCATTGACCAACCCCGTGGCATTCGGCAAGCGACCGAATTGCTGACGCACCGGCTTGATTCGCTGCACGACGCGCACCACGTGGTGATGGAATGTTTGGGGCAAATGATCTGGGACAGCCAGCGATCCGGCCAGCCACCGGATGGAAACGCCTACGTGGCCTGCGTGCAGCGCCGGGCCACGCAGGACTGAGACGAAAGGATTATTTGACGCGGGCGCGCTGGATCGTCTGCAACTCGCCAGGCAAGCTGCCAACGTAATCAGCCAGCACCTTGAGTTCGGCGTTGGAAAATTGCGCCGCGATGCCACCCATGATCGGCTGGCTACGCCCAATCAGCGGTTTGTCGGTGGTTTTGTAGGCCTTGAGCGCCACGTACAGGTAATCGGCGTGCTGCCCGGCAATCTTGGGATAGGTCGGGCTGATCGGCTTGCTGAAATTGGCGCCGTGGCAAGAGGTGCAGCCGGCCTTGGCCACCAGCGCTGCGGCAGCGGGACTGCCCTCATGGGCCGTCTCAGGCACAGCAGCGCCGGTGCCAGTGGATTCGTAATACGCCGCCAGGTCAGCAATGTCCTGCTCTTTGAGCGACGTCGCCATGGTGCGCATGGAAGGATGTTTGCGCTCGCCGCTGCGGTAGGCGTGCAGCGCCGCCGACAGGTAACCCGCACTTTGGCCCGACAGCTTGGGCACCTTGTGCGTCTCGGGAAACGCGGTGTGAAAGCCCTTGATACCGTGGCAACCTATACACAAGGCGTTTTTGCGCGAACCAGCCAATGGATCGCCCTGAATGTCCTGCGCCAACACAGGCAAAGCGCACGAGGTCAGCAACAGCAAGGGAACAATTTGTTTGATCATTTTGTAAAAAAGGCCATTAAACAGCAGATGATTTGATAAATGTCAAAGAATTATAGGAACAGTCAGGGCACGAAAACGTTGGCGTAAACCCGATGTCGTGCAGCGCTTGCAGTCACGCGCGGCAACACGCGCTAAGCTCTGCCCTTTGCAAATATCAGACTCGAATCCATGAAATTTCAAGGCACCCCCAATTACGTTGCTACTTCTGACCTGATGCTGGCGGTCAACGCCGCCATCACGCTGCAGCGCCCGCTGCTGGTCAAGGGCGAGCCCGGCACAGGCAAGACCATGCTGGCCGAAGAAGTGGCCAGCGCTTTAAGCCTGCCACTGCTGCAATGGCACATCAAATCAACCACCAAGGCGCAGCAAGGGTTGTATGAATACGACGCAGTCAGTCGCCTGCGCGACTCACAACTGGCCGACCTAGAGGGTGGCGAGCGCGTCAAGAACATCCACAACTACATCGTCAAGGGCGTGCTGTGGCAGGCCTTCACCGCAGATCAACCGGTGGCGCTGCTGATTGACGAAATCGACAAGGCCGACATCGAGTTCCCGAACGACTTGCTGCGCGAGATCGACCGCATGGAGTTTTATTGCTACGAAACCCGCGAGCTGATCCGGGCCAGACACCGCCCGCTGGTGTTTATCACCTCGAACAACGAAAAGGAGCTGCCCGATGCGTTTTTGCGCCGCTGCTTTTTTCACTACATCAAGTTCCCCGATGCCAGCACCATGAAGCAGCTCGTGGACGTGCACTTTCCCGGCCTCAAGGCCGAGCTGCTCAGCGCCGCCATGAAAACTTTCTTCGATGTGCGCAACCTGC
>JAQTSL010000363.1 GCA_028711355.1 Rhodoferax sp. | reverse complement strand
CAGACCGGTGGCACCAAGGGCAATGTCACCCTGGTCAGCTACGACGGCCGCTACAAGCTGGTGCGCCAGATGCAAGACAAGATTGTGTTTGGCGAGCAGCTCATGGCCGCCAAGGCGCTGATTGACGAGTGCGTGCACCTCTGGGCCCAGGGGGCCAACGACAACATCAAGGCGTTGGTCAACCATGCCTTTCAGACTGACAAAGAGGGCAAGATCAACACCGGCCGGGTGCTCAGCCTGCGCCGCCTGGACATCAAAGACGACAAGTGGCAAGCCGCCATGCAGGCCATTGCCGACAGCATGCAAACCGCCAGCACCAAGCCCTACATCCGCTTCTATAAGCGTGACGATGCCACCCAGGAATACATGCCGATCAATCTGGATGTGGCGGGGGCTTGAGATGAGCACGCAAGTCCAAACCACCGATATCACGGTCAAGTCAGTGTGCGGCACCTACCAGACCAACACCGTGCAGGGCATGCGGGCCAGCTGTACGACAGGTGACAGGCAAGCGGCCGAGCGCCTGGGCGAGAAGCTTTACGGTGCGTCACTGGTCACCGTATCGCAAGTGCCTGTTAGGGGCGACCACACCTGCACGCACTGGCAGTTGTACGCCGAGCCGGTGCATGCCTGGGCCTGGGCGTCCGGCCTGATCGAGTTTGGCCGCGAGGTTCCCGAAGGTGCGATCAGCTTCGCCACCGGCATGGCCGTGCCGCTGCGCGACCTGGTTGGAGCGGTGGCGCGGCATGGTAAGGGCAAAGGCGAAGGCCAACTACTGGTGCCAGGCGTGCCAGAGGGCGAGACCGGAAAAGCCAAAGTTGATGCGCTGACCGCATGGGTGGAGTGGTGCGCCAAGGCGAATGGCAAAAAAGAATCAAACGGCGTAGTTTTCACAGATCGTGTGGAGGCTAAAAGCTCATGATGACCGATCAGCAAAAACTCGACCTGGCCACCAACGCAGTGACCTGGCTGCTCCGTCGCATAAAGGAAGATCCTCGCCTGGCTTACCTGATCGGCCCCGGCTCGGAGTCGTTTGACCGGCTCATGGCCGCCAGCGATGCTATTGCAGGCGAAGAGCCGTATCCGTATCGCGAAACATATCTGTCCACCGTGCCGCAGCCAGTGCCGCCCATAGGGCAGTTGGGCGCCGTCATTCATCCGGGGCATCTGGAGCGCATCCGGGTGTACGACGACGAGGTCCACGACATGGATGACCAGGACAACCTGAGCATGCTGGTCAATCACTTCGTTGGGCGCGGACTGGATGTTGCCGAGGCCGAGCGCGACACCCAAACCGGGAGTTTGTTCTGATGGCTACCGCCCCCCGTCAATCCCACCTGGCAGCAATCCACATGGCACAGAAGGCCTTGGGTTTGAGCGCAGAGGATGCTGTGTCCGTAAAGCTGCAGGTCACCGGCATAGCCAGTGCAGCCGATATGACGGCGGCGCAGCGCAAGCAGTACCTGGCGCACCTGAGTGGCCTGCAGGCCAGTGCGGCCTTGGCTCGGGGCCAAAAGCCTGCCTACACCCCAAAACGAAACCCGCTGTACCGCACGGTGGACGATGCCGATGATGAGCGCTGGCAAAAGGCCCGCGCCCTGTGGCACGCCCTGGCCACGGCGGGTGTTGTGCGCACGGACACAGATGCGGCGCTAACGGCGTATGTCAAACGCCAGACCAAGGTAGATGCCTGGCGGTTCCTGAACGGCTACCAGGTCAACACCGTGATTGAGGCCCTCAAAAAGTGGTGTGCGCGCAGCGGTGTACCCACCGATCCAGTGACTGCTACCAATCAAGCCACATAGGAGTACATGCCCGTGATACCCGTAAACTGCATGGCTGAGCGACCCGATTTGTGTGACCTGACCGCCGCCGACATTGCCCCGCTGGAGAGTCTGTTTGACCCGCTCACACCAGACACCTGGCGTGCCTTTGCCCGCAGTCAGTACATCACCCTCAGAACCCTGTTTGCAGACCAGCAGCCTGCCGCTGATTTGGCCCAACTGGCCCTGCAGCTGACCAAAGGCATCGCCATTGACGAGGGTGGCTCGCAGCCCTACATACCTGTGGGCGCCCAGATGATGCAGTCGGCACGGGTGCGCCGGATCATAGACCTGTGCAATGCAGGTAAAGGCTATGCAGATGTCGCTCGCGAGGTGGGCAACATCACCGAGGCCCGTGTGCGTAATATTGAGCGCGCCTGGCGTCAAGAGCAGCGCGCCCTGCGCCAAGGCAAGCTAGACCTGGAATAACCCCGACCCTCGCACGCCCGCGAGGACAGTCATCAATAACTGATGCGCATCAGTTAGCCCCAAAGAGGCCCGCCGCAGAAACTTGCGGCCATGGCACACAAACCCCCTCTCAAACTCGCATCTGTGGCCGCCCTTGCGGTTGCAGTCTGCAGCTATGCGCTGGCAGGCTCCACCGAGATCGACGGTGGCCTGGTGCTGCTGCAGCTCACACCAGCGGGCGAGTTTTTGCCCAGTGACGGCAGGGCGCTTGAATCGCCACCCTGGCGCATTGATGCCGCCAGCGCCCAGGCCGTCATTGACCGCTTTCACGCGCTCAGCCAGCCGCCGGTCATCGACTACGAGCACCAGACCCTCAACAAGGAAAAAAACGGCCAGCCCGCCCCGGCAGCAGGCTGGATGCGTGACCTGCGCTGGATCGACGGCAAGGGCCTCTACGCCGTGACAGACCTCACAGCGCGTGCCAAGGGCTTCATTGACGCCAAGGAATACCTCTACATCAGCCCGGTTTTTGAGTACGCCAAAGACACCGGCACCGTGCTGGCCATCCACATGGCCGCACTCACCAACACACCAGCCCTGCACGGCATGGACCCACTCACCCTGCGCGCGGCCGCATCGGCCGCTTTTCTCATCCCAACCACCCAGGAGCCAACCTTGAACCCATTGCTCAAAGCCGTCCTCGCAGCCCTTGGCCTGCCAGACACCACCACCGAATCCGCTGCGTGCACCGCTTTGGCGGACATTGGTCCGCTCTCGAAGCTGAAGGACAAAGCCGCAGCAGCCTGCACTGCCCTGGGCCTGCAAGCCGATGCATCGGTAGAAAGCGTTATTGCGGCCTGCACCAGCCTGCGCACTGCAACGTCGGTTGACCCTGCCAAATACGTGCCGGTGGCCGTGGTTGATGAGCTGCGCACCAACATGGCTGCACTCACCTCCCGCCAGGCCCAAGCCGACATTGATGCCGCAGTGGCCCCGGCCCTGGCCGATGGCCGCTTGCTGCCAGGCGCACAAGAGACCTGGGCGCGTGATCTGGGTAAAACCAACCTGGCCGCACTCACGTCCTACCTGGCCACTGCCCGCCCGATTGCGGCCCTGAC
>JAQTSL010000066.1 GCA_028711355.1 Rhodoferax sp. | reverse complement strand
ACCAGCACATCCACCCCGGTGGCTTGCATATCGACCCACATCGCGCCGCTGGCGATGCAGTCCAGCACAAACAGGCCGCCGACCTCATGCACCGCCGCAGCGATTGCTTTGAGGTAGTCGTCTGGCAGCATCATGCCGGCGGCGGTTTCCACATGCGGCGCAAACACCACGTCGGGTTTTTGCGCGCGGATGGTGGCCACCACCTCATCGACTGGGCACGGCACCCACGGGTCTTGGGCCCCCGCGCCGGTTTTGCGCGCCTTGCACACGGTCTGCGCAGCCGGAATCTGGCCCATCTCAAAAATCTGCGTCCAGCGGTAGCTGAACCAGCCGTTGCGGATCACCAGCGTTTTTTTGTCAGTGGCAAATTGACGCGCTACCGCTTCCATGCCAAAGGTGCCGCTGCCGGGCACTAGCACAGCAGATTTGGCGGCATAGACCTCTTTGAGGATGCGCGAGATGTCGGTCATGACGCCCTGGAAGCGTTTGGACATATGGTTCAGTGCGCGGTCGGTATAGACCACCGAAAACTCAAGCAGGCCGTCGGGGTCGATGTGGGGCAGTAGTGCGGGCATGGGGTGTCTCCTGATGTCGTTATTACAAGCGCCCCAGCTTAGCACGGGCCCGGATCGGTCGGCTGGCTACGGGCGATCTGAATCGCGTTGAACGGGCAGCGCAGCTCGCACTTTTTGCAACCGGTGCAAGCTGCCATGTCGTCAATGACCGAATATTTGCGCCAGCCTTGCGGCTGCAGACTCAGCAGTTGCAGCGGGCAAGCGCCCACGCACCTGCCGCAGCCGGTGCATCGGGCCGGGTCAATGGTGACCAGAAAAGACTTGACTGTCATGGTGAGTTGGGCGCTTGTGGCGTCAGGTCGTCCCATCGGGCGTTGTCTGCGCCACACCGTGCCGCTTGTACCAGCCAAGCCTGAAACGCTTGCAACGCCGCAGGCGACTCGGGGGCCTCAGGGCGAACCAAATAGTAGGCGCGTGCATTGGTCAGAGGCCGATCGCACAGCACCACCAGCTCGCCGCGCGCCAGCTCCTGTTCGATCAACAGTAGGGGCACCAGCGCCACGCCCAAACCGTGCATGGCGGCAGCGGCGGTCATGGAAAACTGCTCAAAGCGCGGACCGCTCAGGGCATTGGTGGCGCTCACCCCCTGTGCGTCAAACCAGACGCGCCAGGCCTCAGGCCGGGTACTTTGTTGCAGCAGCGGCAACTGCGCCAGCGCCTGTGGTTCTAGAGCGGCTGCACCCTGCAACAGGCCAGGCGCGCCCACCGGCAACACCACTTCGTCGAGCAACTTGACGGCTTGGGTGCCGGACCACTGGCTGATTTGATCAAGCGTGCCGGCATACAACGCGCAGTCAAACGGCGTGTCGGCAAACAAAAACGGCCGAGTGCGGGTGTCAATGTGCAGCGTCAGCTCTGGCGCGGCGGCGCGCAGCCGGGGCAGGCGCGGTATCAGCCAGCGCGTGGCAAAGGTCGGCACGCTGGCCAGGTGCAGCACCCGCGCGCTGCCCTGGGTGCTCATCACGTCCAGCGTGTCTTGCTCCAGCGCGGCCAGGCGCGTGGCCACTTGTGTGGCGTAGTCGCGCCCGCTGGAAGTGAGCGCCACGCCGTGGCGGGTACGCTTGAACAAGGCTACGCCCAGAAACTGCTCCAGCGTGGTGAGTTGGCGCGACACTGCGCCTTGCGTGAGCGCCAGCTCTTGTGCCGCGCGGGTGTAGCTTTGGTGGCGAGCGGCTGCGTCAAAGCACAGCAGAGCTTGCAGCGAGGGGATTTTGCGGCGCATGATGTGTGTAATATACACAAAATGCAACTTAGCCAAAATATTTCGCTATAAATAGTAAAGCTTGCTATGCTTTATATACCTGCACTAAAGGATAACAATGCGCATGACTTTTGACCATCACTATTTTGTTAAAAATGAATAATTCTCATAACAAAGTGCAAACAAATCGTTTGCCACAGGTCCTGTCGGCGCGCTACCATGCGCCCCAAACATCAACCCTATTGGAGAATTTATATGGCCCACGCCGCGTTCAACTGGCAAGACCCGTTTTTGCTGTCGCAACAACTCTCCGACGACGAGCGCGCCATTCAAGCGGCCGCTGCCGCTTACTGCCAGGACAAGCTCCAGCCGCGCGTGATCCAGGCCTTTCGCAACGAGTCCACCGACCCATCCATCTTCCGCGAGATGGGCGCGCTGGGGCTGCTCGGTCCGACGATTCCAGAGACCTATGGCGGCCCGGGCCTGAACTACGTTGCTTACGGACTGATTGCGCGTGAGGTCGAGCGCGTCGATAGCGGCTACCGCAGCATGATGAGCGTGCAGTCGTCGCTGGTGATGTTGCCGATTTTTGAATTTGGCAATGAAGCCACCAGGCAAAAATACCTGCCCAAGTTGGCCACCGGCGAGTGGATTGGCTGCTTTGGCCTGACCGAGCCCAACCACGGTTCCGACCCGGCCGGCATGCTCAGTCGCGCGGTCAAGGTTGACGGTGGCTACAAGCTCACCGGCAGCAAGATGTGGATATCAAACAGCCCGATTGCCGATGTGTTTGTGGTCTGGGCCAAAGAGGTCACGGCCGACGGCAAGGTCGGCCCGATCCGCGGCTTTGTGCTGGAAAAGGGCGCGGCAGGCCTCTCCGCCCCAGCCATTCACGGCAAGGTCGGCTTGCGCGCCAGCATCACTGGCGAGATCGTCATGGACGGTGTGTTTTGCCCGGAAGAAAACGCCTTCCCAGAGGTGCGCGGCCTCAAAGGCCCGTTCACCTGCCTCGACTCGGCCCGCTACGGCATCGCCTGGGGCACGCTGGGCGCAGCCGAAGACTGCTGGCATCGTTCGCGCCAATATGTGCTTGACCGTATCCAGTTTGGTCGCCCGCTGGCTGCCAACCAGTTGATTCAAAAGAAACTGGCCGACATGCAGACCGAAATCAGCCTGGGGCTGCAAGGCTGCCTGCGCCTGGGCCGCATGAAGGACGAAGGCACAGCCTCGGTCGAGATCACCAGCATTCTGAAACGCAACAGTTGCGGCAAGGCGCTGGACGTAGCCCGTCTGGCGCGCGACATGATGGGCGGCAACGGCATCAGCGATGAGTTTGGTGTGGCCCGCCATCTGGTGAACCTGGAGGTGGTCAACACCTATGAAGGCACACACGACATCCATGCCTTGATTCTGGGCCGTGCCCAAACCGGTATCCAGGCGTTTTGCTAATTGTCAAATCGATCGGTTGTCATTGGGTCCAGAATGCAACGGGTATTCAGAGACCCGTCAATAGCTGACCCATCACCATCGAAAGGCTGAGCATGAATGAGCAAAATGGATACGACGTTGAAGACCTCCGTGTCGGAATGTCGACCTGCTATGGAAAAACAGTGACGGAAGCGGACATTGTCCTGTTTGCGGGTGTCTCCGGTGACAACAATGCCGTGCATACCAATCAGGAGTTTGCCGCCACCACGGCCTTTGGTGGGCGCATTGCCCATGGACTTTTGTCGGCCGGTTTTATTTCAGCCGCTCTGGGCACACGCCTGCCCGGCCCCGGCACCATTTACCTGGCACAGCAATTGAATTTTCGCGCGCCGGTGCGCCCTGGCGACACTGTCAACGCCACCGTGACGGTGAAATCAGTTGATCTGAAAAAAGCCCGGGTTGTGCTGGACACCGTCTGTCGCGTTGGCAGTACCGTTGTCATTGACGGTGAAGCCATGGTGATGGTGACTTCTTCGGCCCGGCGCAACGCCAAAGCCAACATCAGCAGCACAGCACAACCATGACACACCAAGCCGCCGCCCTGGGTCACCTCAAAGTCCTTGACCTGTCCCGTGTGCTGGCCGGCCCGTGGTGCACCCAGATGCTGGCTGATCTGGGCGCCGATGTGATCAAGGTGGAGCGCCCCGGCGCCGGTGATGACACGCGCCACTGGGGCCCGCCCTTTTTGAAAGACGCAGACGGCGTTGATACCGATCAGGCCACCTACTTCACCGCCTGCAACCGCAACAAACGCGCCATCACGCTGGACATGGCCCAGCCCGAAGGCCAGGCGCTGATCAGGCAACTGGCGGGCAGTAGTGACGTGCTGGTAGAGAACTTCAAGGTGGGAGGCCTGAAGCAATACGGGCTGGACTATGACAGCCTGAAAGCCGTCAACCCGCGGCTGATTTACTGCTCGGTCACCGGTTTTGGCCAGACCGGCCCATACGCCGAGCGTGCCGGCTACGACCTGATGATGCAGGCCATGAGCGGCATGATGAGCATCACTGGCCACGCCGACGGCCAGCCCGGCGGCGGCCCGATGCGCATGGGTGTGGCGCTGATCGACATCCTGACCGGCATTTACGCCTGTAGCGCCGTGCTGGCCGCCATAGAGGCACGCCACCAGAGTGGTGCGGGCCAGCACATCGACATGGCGTTGCTGGACGTCGGCATGGCGGTGCTGGCCAACCAGGCGGCGGGCTACCTGAACACCGGTGCCGTGCCGCAGCGCCAGGGCAACACCCACCCCAGCCTGGCGCCGTACCAGACCCTTGAAACAGGGGACGGCCAGATGCTGCTGGCCGTGGGCAACGACGGCCAGTTTGCGCGCTTTTGCCAGGCCGCCGGGCAGCCGCAGTGGGCCGCGGACGAACGCTTTCGCAGCAACACCTTGCGTGTGCAAAACCGCACCGCGCTGGTCGCCCTGATGCTGCCGGTCACGCGCACACGCAGCACCGCGCAATGGGTGGCGCTGCTGGAAGACAAAGCCGTGCCGTGCGGCCCGATCAACACCGTGGCGCAGGCCTTTGCCGACCCCCAGGTTCAGGCGCGTGGGTTGATCGTTACGCAAACAGCTTATAAGGAAGATAGGCCTCTAGCTCAGGCACAGCAAGCGCAAGCAGCTGCTGATTCTGAAGCAATGATGACGACAGAACAACCCGTGCCAGCCCCCACCGTGGTGCGCACGGTGGCCAGCCCGCTGCGCCTGCAGTCCACCCCACCGGTGCTGCGCCGCACGCCACCCGCGCTGGGCGAGCACACCTACGAAGTGTTGGGCGAACTTGGGTTGAGTGCAGCGCAGATTGCGCAACTCAGAAGCGCTGGGGTGGTGTAGCGCGCTCCAGCGTGGCTGAGGCTCTGGTTGGCACTGATGCCGCTGCGGCGTCTGCTACCGCTACTGCGCAAAGCAGTGACGGTGCAGGCATGCGTCAAGCGGTATGGGACAGCACCACGCAGTTTCGCGACCTACTTTTGGCCTCATACAAGGCTACGTCTGCTGCCTTGAGCAGACGATCTGGCGAATCCGATTCGCGCGGAATCCCAGACGCCACGCCCAAGCTGGCCGTCACCACATTGGCAACCGGCGAACTGGCGTGCGGCGTCTGTAGCGCGCGCAGCGCCGTCAAAATTAACTGGGCAGTTTCCAAAATTTGCTCACTCGATGCACCCGGCACCACCACCACAAATTCTTCGCCACCATAGCGCGCAGCCAATTCACCCGCCCGGCGCACCGCTGCGCACAGCACCTCGCCCACGCGCTGCAGACAGGCATCGCCCTGCTGGTGCCCATAGTGGTCGTTATAGAGCTTGAAGTGATCCACATCCAGCATGATCACGCCCAGCGGCGTTGCCTGGCGTTGTGCCCGGCCCCATTCCTCAGCCCAATAGCTGTCAAAACGGCGGCGGTTGGCCAGGCCGGTCAAGCTGTCGGTGGTGCTCAAGGTTTCCAATTGGCTGTTGGCGACCCAAAGCTCGGCCGTACGACTTTTCACCGTTTCCTCTAAAACTTCCTTGGCCTGGGTGACCTCGGCGCGCAGACGCACTTGCTCGGCCAGTTCGGCCTTCAGTCGGCTGGAATAGCGCCACCCCGCCCAGAGCAGCAGCACCGCTGCCGCCAGACGCAGAACCACTGAGGCTTGGCGCAACTGATCTTGTTGCCACGCGGCGTTGGTGAGCTCGATGTTCAATGCGCCCACCACAGATTCGCTGTTGATTTCATACAGCTTGAGCGCCATCACATAGTTGCCCCCAAGCAGGTCCTGATGGGCTGCGGCCCAGCGGTCTTCGCGCATGTGCGCAAAGGCCTGGTTCTCCATGGCGCGCAATTCACGCTGCTCCTCGGTCAACGCCAACATATCAGCCGCCAGGGTCATGTGGCTGGTAAGCGCTAACAGCTTCTTCATGGTCGCTTCGAGCTCGGTCTGCAGGGAGTTGTAACTGGCCGCACGCAAGCTGTTTCTTTCGGTCACTGCAAGCGATATGGCACTGGTCAGCGATTGATTGAGCCGAACCAAGCGCTCCAGCCCAACCTGTATTTGCACATTTTGACCATGCATCTGTTCAGTTTTGAGGTCAGCATAAAAACCTAAGCCGATGGTCAGCAACAAGATGCCCACCGCAATATGGATGCTGCCCAGAAAACGCATCGCTTCGGGCCGCCGGGGTTAGTTGATGACCTTGTCGGCCCGGGCCAACAGCTCTGGCGCAAGCGTGAGCCCTTGCGCCTTGGCGGCACGGGTGTTGATGACCAAGCTAAATTTCTCAACCGGCCCCCAGGGCACATCGCCCGGCTTGATGCCCTTGAGCACCAGCGCAGCCTTCTTGCCCGCGGCATACCCCACCAAGAAGTAGTCCAGGCCGTAGGCCATGACCGCACCGCGCACGACGCTGTCAATGTCGCCGGCAAAAAGCGCAATCTTGTGCTGATCACAAACCCGGGCAATGGCTTCCAGATTGGCCACCGTGGTGTTGTCCGAGGTGATGGTCATGGCCTGCACCTTGCCCGCCAGTGAGGCGGCCGCCTGCCCCACCTCTGTGCCGCTGCTGACCGTGGCCTCAACCAGGGTCAGCCCCAACTTCTTGGCTGCTTCGCGCATGACCACAATGTGAGAGACCGAATTAGCCTCTTTTGGGTTATAAATAGTGCCCCAGGTTTTGGCCTGCGGGACAGCCCGCGCATAGGTTTCAAACTGCAAGCGCACCGGCCACAAGTCACTCAGCCCCGTCACATGCGTGCCGGTCTTTTGCCCGGGCGCACTGGTCTTTGGCACAATGCCCGCGCCAACCGGGTCGGTCACGGACGAAAAAACCACCGGAATGCGGGTGTCTGTGCGCACGACCGCCTGAGCAGTGGGCGTGGCAATGGCGTGAATCAGGTCCACCTGGCTGGTAACAAACTCACGGGCAATGGCGTTGGCGGCGGCCATGTCGCCCATGGCGTTGCGCCGGACATAGGTGACATTGACCCCCTCTTTGAAACCGGAGCTGGCCAGACCCGCCTCAAAGCCTTTTTCGTCAGCATCCAGCGCCGCATGCGACACGATTTTGGTGACGCCAATGCGAAATACCTTTTGACTCTGGGCCCAGGATGCCGCAGGGAGCAACAGGGCCACCGCCATCAAGGCAACAAGCGGGCGACGCGCCAGGGCGGGGTGTTTGACCGTGCACGGTTGTGTAGAAGTACGCATGGCTGAATCATCGCCGAAAAAAGGCCTGCACGTACGCTGCTGCCAAAGTAGCTGCGCGTGGCTGGATGGTGCCACAAACGGCATCCAAGCAAAAATGAGCCTCTAGCGCAAATACAGCAGCACAGCCAATACCCGCCTCCCACCGTGGCGCGCACCGTGGCCAGCCCGCTGCGCCTACAGTCCACCCCGCCAGTGCTGCGCCGCGCGCCACCCGCTCTGGGTGAACCCACCGATGAAGTGCTGGCAGAATTGGCTCTGGATGCCCAGCAGATTACCGGCCTACGCAGTCGCAGCGTCATTTGAGAAACCAACGGCATCCCTAGGGAGATGCCATGAACAGAACCGAGCGCTTTTACCGGATCAACGAACTGCTGCGCCAGCAGCGAGTGGTTGGCTTCAAACAATTGCAGGTGGCGCTGGAGGTGTCACGCTCCACCCTCAAGCGTGACCTGAACTACCTGTGTGAACGCCTGCACAACCCCATCATCTACAGCCGCGAGCTGGGCGGCTACCGGCGCGGCAGCCCAGACCCGGCCGACCATCACCCGCATGAACTGCCTGGCCTGTGGTTCTCGCCCACCGAAATCCACGCCCTGCTGACCATGCAGCAACTGCTGGCCGGGCTGGACGCAGGCGGTGTGCTCACCACCCACATCGCCCCGCTGATGGAACGCCTCAACGCCTTGCTGGGGCCAGAAGGGAACCCGGAGGCCACCGAGCTGCGCCAGCGCGTGCGCATCATCCGCCTGGCGCAACGCAGCGTGCGCCCGCGCCACTTTGAGCAAGTCGCCACCGCCCTGGCCCAGCGCAAGCGCCTGCACATCGCCTACACCGCACGCGGCAACGGCCACAACACCGAGCGCGACATCTCGCCCCAACGCCTGGTGCACTACCGCGACAACTGGTATCTGGATGCCTGGTGCCACCAGCGCCAGGGTCTGCGCAACTTTGCGCTGGATGCCATCACCCGGCTGGAGCCGCTGAACGAAGCCGCGCGTGAAGTTAGCGCAGCCCAACTCAGCACCACCTTCGGCCCCGGCTACGGCATTTTTTCTGGCGGCACGGTGCGCTGGGCCCGCCTGCGCTTTTCCCCCGAGCGTGCCCGCTGGGTGGCGCAAGAGCAGTGGCACACCGAGCAAATTGGCAAGCAAGAGCGCGACGGCAGCTACCTGCTGCGCCTGCCCTACACCGACCACCGCGAGCTGATCATGGACATCCTGAAACACGGTAGGCCGCCAAAGAATCATCAGGCGGCACCGGTACAAAAGGTTCCCCCGCGCGAGTGAGTCTAGCGCTCACAGAACAAGCGCAGATAGCTATGAAACAAATAGTGACTGTGACCAGCCCGCTGGGCTTGTCGAGGACCCCGCCAGCGCCGCGTCATTGGACCGTGGCTTGGTCACAATGCCGCAAAAATTGCGCCAACGCTATCAGGGCTTGGATGCGGTGGGCGCGGGCGCTACTGCGCTGATCGCTGCCTTGGGTCGCGCAGGAATGTGCATGGCACCGTCTTCAAAGCCACCGTCGTCGGCGTCGCTGTGACACGCGGCACAGTTGTTTTTGCTCTTGACCAGCGGATTGGCCCAGTCGGCGGCGGCAATTTCGCGGTGCTTGTTGACCCAATACGCGGTTTCGGTAATGCGCAGCGGGGTTGCGTCTTGGGGAATTGATTGTTCGATTTTGAAGGCCGCTTCAATCACGTGTTTTTCAGCGGCGTTGTCCACCATGAATTTTTGTACCTCGGCCACGGTAGCAGCATCCAACCCCAAGTCGGTACCAAAGTGCTGGTCTTGCTCGGCCATGATTTTTTGCCACGAGCGGCTGGGTAACAGCGCCGGGTAAAACACCGCGTGGCAACTGCCGCATTCGTCACGCCACATTTTGTTGTCGGGCAACTGCTTGCCAACAAACTTGACGTGCGGCTCTTCACCAATGCCAGTCTCCAGCTTGACGTGCCAGGCCTGGCCGTCAATGCCTTTGTCAATGGCGTAATAAAACCACCAGCCGGCAAAACCCAGTATGCACAGCAGCATCAGTGCGGCAATCACCGGCTGCGCCGTGGCCTTGGGGGTCGCGGCGTCGGCCATCTTGATACCGGTGACCATGGAGCGCGCCAAATTCTCTTTGTGCAGCACGCTTTCCACCACCACCCCGGTGATGTGACCCGCCACCACCAGCAGCATGGCAATGGCACCCAGGTTGTGCAGCTTCTTCAGGGTCTGCACCTGGGCAAAGGTAAACCAGCCCGCGGCCAAGCCTTGTTGCTCGTCGCCACCCATGGTGACAATGCCCGAAAAGCCAACCGCAACGGTCAGCGCCAGCAAAATATAAATGGCCAGACTTCCGGTCGGGTTGTGCCCGACATGGCGTGCTGCGTGGCCGCTGGCCACCTGCTTGAGGTAATCGAGCGCCTCGCCCGGGCTAAACCAGAAGCTGGCAAAGCGCGAGAAGTGCGACCCGGCAAACCCCCACACCAGCCGGAAAGCGACCATGCCCAGCATCAAATACCCGGCAAACACGTGGACCGCGTGCCAGCGGTCGCCATCACTGGTAAGCCAGGCAATGGCAAAACACGAGGCAAGAGTCCAGTGAAACAGGCGCGTTGGCAGATCCCAGATCAGGGTGCGTTGCATGGCGGGGCTTTCAGAAAATGGAGGCAAGTGTCAGCGGGCGGTGACTGACCTATTTTGGAATCACGATACCTTTGTCGTCGAACACGCCTTGATCCGCTTGTTTATGGCAGGCCATGCAATTGCCGGGGCTTTTGACCGAGGCACGCTTCCAGACCTCGGGCGCAATCTCGCCCTTGTTGTAGTGCTTGGCTTTGAACCATTCACCATCGGTAATACGCAGCGGTGCAGCGCTGGAATCCCAGCGGTTAGACGGGTATTTGGTCAGGTAGTTGGTAATTTCCTGGACATCGGCGGCAGGCAACGACGCGTCGGTGCCGAAGTGCTTGTCCAGACCGACCATGACCTTCTTCCACGACGCCGCAGGCAGCAAGCCGGGCGGGTAGGCCATGTGGCAGCCGCCACATTCAGCCTGCCATTTGGCATTGACTTCGGACGGCATGACCGGGCGGCCACGGTCTTCACCGTTGTACTTGGCCTGAGCCGTCAGGGCGGTGGCGGCCAGCACGGCCAGCAGCAGGGGGCGGGCAAAGTTCATGGCTGCACTTCCTTATTTGACCGACAGCACGTAGGTCATGAAATCGCCCTTTTCTTGCGTGGTGCAGGCGCGGCCCAGCGCGTCATTGCAATTGCGTTTGAACCATTTTTCAACTGTCGCAGCGTCGGTGAAGCGCTTGGCGTTGACGCTGGGCGCCAGCGGGTCGATGGTCTTGTTGGTCTTGGCGTGCTTGCCCGTGTTCTTGGGCGAATCGGTGTGGCACGAGGCGCAAGCCAACTGATTGGGGCCGACCGTCTTGTAGAGTTTTTCGCCTGCCGCTACCGTGAAGGTGCCCTTGATTTCGGCTTTATAGCCATCCAGGATCGGGTTGGCGCTGGCGGCAAAAGGCAAGGCAATGGCCAGTGTGGCAAGTGCGGCTGCGGTTTTAAATGCAAATTTCATGGGGAATCCTTTCAGGTTGTTAAATCAGATGACAAATAATTGCTGGGTTAATGCCTCAGCGCGGAATCTTAATGTTGTGCTCATTGAAGTCGCCCTTGTCAGCGTTGACGTGGCAGGCCTGGCAGTTGGCGCGGCTCTTGACCGACGCGCGGCTCCAGACCTCGGCCTTGACGTGATTAGTGCCGTGCTTGCGCTTGAACCAGAACGATTCGGTAATGCGGTTGTTGGGCGGTGCGTCGCCAACCTCCTGCGAGGTCTTGTCGAGCCAAGTGGTGATCTCGGCGTTATCGGCATCAGACAGCGACGCGTCGGTGCCGTAATGCTTGTCCAGCGACGCCATCACCTGCTTCCACGACGAACGTGGCAGAAAGTTGGGTCGGAAGGCAATGTGGCAAGACGAGCATTCTTTTTCCATCTTGGGCAGCAGCGCAGTGACACCACCACCGTCGGCCCAGGCCGGGGCGGTACTGGCAATGAGAACGCAGATGGTCAAGCATTTGGTGATGTGCATGGTGGGCTCCTGTTGATGGACGCCACTGTAGCGGGCCAGTCTTAAGAAAAGCTTAGCGGCAGGCGAGCTGGTTTGAGCCAGATCAACCACCGCGCAGTTTAAGGGGAGTCAAAATTGCGCCACCCTACTCTTGCGGATCACGAAATCTGCCGGTGCTTGCTACGGCCGGTTCACCCAAAACCCGGTCCCGGGTGCCAGCGTGCGCCCGGTTGCGCTGAAGTCCAGGTAGCCCTTGCTGTTGATGTAATCCACCAACTTGGTGCCAGCCTCTGCCTCAAGCGCTGGTGAATGGAACAGCCAGGCGGTATTGGCGGCATCCCAGGCCCATAGCGTGATGTAGTTGGCGGCAGCACTGCCCAGACTGGCGTGAAAGGCAGAGGGGGCCAGGCTGCGCGCGTCCGACATCAAATTCCACCCAGTCACCAAATCGGTTGCCGTCACGTTGACTGCATTGCCAGTGGCCGCAGGCAAGGCTGAGGCGTTTTTGCCGTTGAGCCAAAAGCCTCGCCTTGGCGCAATGGTCTGTAGCACCAGATAACCCTTGCTGTCGGCGTAACTGGTCAGCTCGGCAGCGCTCATCGCCGGTGTGAAGAAGGCCCATTGCTTTTGGCCGGCATCCCAGGTCCAGACCGTCACGATGTCGGCCGATAGCGCGGTGGGCGTGCTTTTGTCGCCAAACAGCGTGACCGGGTTGATGGCCTGGTCGGTGCTGTTGCCCAGCAGGTTCCAGCCCGCGCCAAAAGGCAGGCCAGCGCTTGCGTAAACACCGGCACCACTGGTACCAACCGCGTACCGCGCGCCGCTGACAGCCAGCGCAAAAACTGGGCGCGCTGGCAAACCGGTTGCAAAAGTTTGCCATTGCGTGGCACCTGCAGGCAGCATAAATATGCCATCTGAGGTGCCCATCAACAACTGGCCTGTCGCATCAAAACGCAACGCATGGGCGTAGCCAAAAAACGAAGTTGGCAAGCCGCCGCTTATGTCCGTCCAGCTAGTTGCACCCTTGTTCAGCACAAAAACAGCACCGCTGGCCACGGCGTAGAGATTGCCAGCGGTGTCAAGCGCCAATGCAAATATCTCGCGCTGATCCATTCCGGTGTTAAACGCAGTCCAGGTGCTCTGGCCGGGCAACAGGCGATACACGCCGCCAAAGGTACCGCTGTTGGTCATGCCAGCACTGGCCCCTGCATAGACAGTGCCGTCGGCATCGACGGCCAGCGTGCGCAGTGGCGGATCATTGGGCAGGGCACCACCTAGTTGGGTCCAAGTGGTGCTGCCAGCCAACAGGCGATAAACCCCGTTGGCGCTACCGGCACCGATCGCGGTAGCCGCGGCGTAAACATCGCCATTGGCAGCCACGCTGAGTTGATTCACCACAGGGTAATTTGTCAGGCCGTTATTGATCGCCACCCAGGTGCTGCCACCCGCCGCCAGACGATAGACACCGGGACCAAAAAAGGCTGCATACAGGTTGCCAGTCGGGTCGATCACCAGAGACTTGGCAATGCCAGAGGCCGGCGCACCGCTAGACCAATCTTGCCAGGTACTGGCACCCACGCTCAGGCGCGCCACACCGGCAGAGTCGCTGGCTGCATACAGGTGACCGGCAGCATCAAAAACCAGCGCATTGATAACGCTTTCTACTGGCAGGCCGCTTCGGTTGGGCGTCCATACACCGGCAGCGTTGGCACTGAAAACACCATTGGCGCTAGCGGCTAGCAGACTGCCGTCACTACTGGTCAATAAGGCCGTAACGCCAGCTTCAGCCAGGCCGCCAGAGGCACTGACCCAATTGACAGAACCGGCTGCCAACTTGAGGATGCCCAGGCTTTTGGTGGCCGCCCAGATATGACCTGCGCTGTCTTGGATCAACTGGTTGGTGGGCAAATCAGACGCCGCACCGTCGTTAAATGCTGCCCAGGTTGTGCCGCCCGCTGGCAGTCGAAACATGCCTTGGCGTTCGATGCCAGCCAGCAGGTTGCCAGCACCATCAAAAGCCAGGGTCAACACGACGGCGCTGGCCGGCAATCCGGCACCGGCATCCTGCCAGGAATCCGATGGCTGACTATTGGCTGGCAGCTTCCAGATACCACCGTAAATGCCGGCATAAAGCGCGCCCGCCGAATCAAAAGCAACCGTATAGACACCATACATGCC
>JAQTSL010000362.1 GCA_028711355.1 Rhodoferax sp. | reverse complement strand
GTGAAGATTGCAGTAAGCGGTCAACTGAGGAATGCTAGTTGAAGCTGATTTTTGCTGGCACGCCCGAGTTTGCTGCGGTCGCGTTGCGCGCGCTGATCGCCGCCGGGCACCAGGTGGCGTTGGTGCTGACGCAGCCCGAACGCCCGGGTGGGCGCGGCCTGAAGTTGCAGGCCTCGCCGGTCAAGCAACTGGCGTTGCAGCACGGCATGGCGGTGCTACAGCCGCGCAGCCTGCGGCTGGACGGCAAATACCCCGACGACGCGCGTGCCGCGCAACTGGCCATGCTGGCAGCGCAAGCTGACGCGATGGTGGTGGCGGCTTACGGGTTGATCTTGCCGCAATGGGCGCTGGATACGCCCGGGCACGGTTGCTTCAATATCCACGCGTCGCTGCTGCCACGCTGGCGCGGCGCCGCGCCGATCCACCGCGCGATCGAAGCCGGTGACGCGCAGACTGGTGTCACGATCATGCAAATGGACGCCGGTCTGGACACCGGTGACAGGTTGTTGTGGCAGAGTGTTGCCATCCTCGACAACGACAGCACTGGCACCCTGCACGACACGCTGGCGCAATTGGGTGGCCGGCTGATGGTGCAGGCGCTGACGCAGTTGCAGCAGGGTAAGCTGACGCCCACTCAGCAGGGCACGGATGGCGTTACCTACGCCGCCAAAGTCGATAAGCACGAAGCTCTGATCAACTGGTCGGACCACGCGGCGACGATCGTGCGCCGGGTTCGTGCCTTTAACCCGCAGCCCGGCGCCAGTACCACGCTAGACGGCGTGGCGCTGAAAATCTGGTCGACTCGGGTCGGCGATGGGCTTGTTTCAGGCGCCCACACTTGTGGAGAAATAATAGCTGTGGCGCAGACTGGTATTGCAGTAGCAGCTATTGATTCAGTAGTAGTTCTAACTGAATTGCAGCGTGCTGGTGGCAAGCGTCTGGCGGTAGCTGATTTTCTGCGCGGCTTTGATCTGCACGCTGGTCAGCGGCTTGGATAGGCTGACACGACGTGTTTTTCAGACCAGCGTTTTACCGGCATCCCGAGTTTCGAATGGGCGCTATCGACGCCATGGCGGCAGCGCCTGGTCTGGCGGCGTGGGGCCTGATGATGGGCGTGGCGATGGTCGATTCGGGCTTGAGCACGTTTGAGGCCTTGCTGATGGGGCTGATCGTTTTTGCCGGCAGCTCGCAGTTGGCGGCGATCCCGCTGATTGCCGCCGGTGCGCCGATGTGGGTGGTGCTGGCCACCGGCTTTTGCGTTAACTTGCGTTTTGTCGTTTTCAGCGCACACCTGCGCCCGTACCTGATGCACCTGCCACTTTGGCAACGTCTGCTGACCGGTTACCTGACCACCGACCTGAGCTACGTGCTGTTCACCCGGCGCTACCCGCAGCATGGTGGCACAGCGGCACAACGCCACGCGCAGCAGGCGTATCTGGCTGGCAACTGCGGTGTCAACTGGGTCGCGTGGGTCAGTTGCACCGTGCTGGGTGTGTTGCTGGCGGCGCTGATCCCGACCCGCTGGGGGCTGGGTTTTGCCGGCATCCTGGCGTTGCTGGGCATTCTGGCCTCTTTGGCGTCAAGCCCGTTGCGCTGGGTCAGCGCCGGGGTGGCGGGCGCGGCGGCGGTGGCGGCCTACGCGCTGCCGCTCAAGCTCAACATCCTGTTGGCCATTGCGGCGGCGGTGGCACTGTGTCTGGTACTGGAAGCCATGCGTCGGCCCGGTTCGACGGTCAGCGAGAGTGAGCCATGACCCCGGGCCAGACCGACCCGTGGACAGTGGCGGTGATCGTCGCGCTGGCGCTGATCACGGTACTAACCCGTGCGTTTTTTTTCATCTCCAGCAAACCCTGGAACCTGCCGCACTGGGCGCAGCGCGGCCTACAGTACGCGCCGATTGCGGCGCTGGCGGCGGTGATCGTGCCCGAGGTATTGATGGCGCAGGGGCAGTTCATCACCACCTGGCAAGACGCGCGCCTGTTTGCCGTGCTGGCCGGTGCCGGCTGGTTTTACTGGCGTCACGGCCAAGGGCAAGCGGTGCTGGGCACCATCGTGGCCGGGATGCTGGTCTATCTGCCGCTGCACCTGGTCTGGAACTGGTAAAACTGTGCCGGGCCAACGCTGCAACGCTGCCGCTGGACCGTTCGCAAGCATCAAGGCATAGCCAGGCTACAGCGCCAACAGGGCTTTTAAAAACTATATAAATAATAGCTATCCATGCCCGCCACGCAAGCATTGGGAGCCAATTTGGCATTACAAAACTGGGGGTTTGGCGAGGGCACGCAGCAGGACGCTGGCCAAAACTTCAAGGTTGACCGGTTTGAGCAGGTAGTCGTTCGCGCCGGCGTCAATGGCAGCCTGGCGCTCCTCGGCCATGGCCCCGGCTGAACAGGCGATGATGGGCACTGCCAGAGCGTGCTCGCGCAGACGCCGCGTTGCCTGCAGCCCGTCCATCACGGGCATCTGGGTGTCCATCAGGATCACATCAAAAGTCTCGCGCAAGGCGATGTCAACCGCTTCCTGCCCGTTCACGGCAATGGTCGGCTCGGCACCCCCCAGGCGCCGGAGCATGCCGCACATCGCCAGGCGGTTCACCGGGTGATCTTCCACCAGCAATACACGTAGCGCGCTGTTCAGTGGGCGTGCAAGTGGCGTTGACACGCCTGGCAGCTCGGCGCTACTTGGCCCCACGGCCTGCACCTGTACCACACCCAGGGATGCGGTAAACCAGAATTCGCTCCCCTGCCCGGCCGCGCTGTTGACGCCAATGGTGCCACCCATCAGTTCGGCCAGGCGTTTGCAAATGACCAGTCCCAGCCCGGTGCCGCCGTATTTGCGCGTGGTGGAGCTGTCGGCCTGCTCAAAACTGCGAAACAGGCGCCCCGACTGTTCGGGTGTGAGGCCAATACCGGTGTCGCGCACGGCAAAGCGCAGCAAGACGCTGTCGCCTGCGGGCGCAGCGGTGTCAGTCAGACTGACCTGAACATCGATGCGCCCCTGTTCGGTGAACTTGAAGGCGTTGCCCACCAGGTTGAACAAAATCTGACGCAGTCGCACTGGGTCACCGCGCAGGGTATCGGGCACAGCGGCATCGGCGCTACAGGCAAACGCAGGTCCGTCCGGGCGCAGCCGCAGGCGAAACAGCGTGGCCACCTCGTCGAGCAGCGGCCTGAGTGCGAAATCAGTGCATTCAAGCGCCAGCTTGCCGGCTTCAATTTTCGAGTAATCGAGAATGTCGTTGAGGATCGCCAGCAACGTCTGGCCACTGGAGCGGATGACGCGCACAAAGTCGGCCTGCTCGGGGTTGAGCGCACTGCCCGCCAGCAATTCGGCAACGCCAAGCACGCCGTTCATGGGGGTACGAATTTCATGCGACAT
>JAQTSL010000065.1 GCA_028711355.1 Rhodoferax sp. | reverse complement strand
GTTGCACAGCGTCACAAAAACGTCGATGGCGTGCTGTAGTTCGGCCTGGTCCACCCAATCCTCGCCTTGCGACAGTGCGCGCAGCATCGGGGCAATCTCGGCCCAGTTGAACTCGATCCAGAGGTGGTCTTGCTGTAAGGCGCAAACCGCTTGGACCAGCTCGGCGTTGTCGCTGGCCAGCAGAGCGGGGAACACTTTTTGCTCTTCCTCAACGTGGTGCTGGCGCGATGTGACCGAAAAAAAAGCCTCGATGGCGCCAGCGCGACGTCTTAACTGGGCATCGTCTTCACCAGAGCGTAATCGGATCAGCAACTCAGCCAGATCGACTAGCTGTTTGTGCATCTGCTGGTGGCACTTATCCAGTGCCATAAACCGGGTTTCTTGCGCTAGAGTGCCCATCACATTCTCCTGATTCACCTTTGAACATTGTCTGCAAGTGAAGCCCTCTGCAATTGAGCTAAATCAAATTTCAGCACTTTTCAAAAGCCAGAAAATATCTGATGTAGATCAATGAATCTTCAGTTTACAGCAAAGCAGACAACACCAAAGCCCGGCCCGAGCGTACCATGCACCCCTACCTGCAACGGCACCCTTTTTTTGACTGCGAGCAGGGCGAGGAGACAACTTTGCAAGCTACCAATACCGCCATCCCGGCCTATTTTCACAAGGTCGTTGATTGCCAATGGGCCTGCCCGGCCCACACCCCTGTGCCCGAATATATCCGCCTGATCGGTCAGGGGCGCTATACCGACGCGTACATGATCAACTGGGTCAGCAACGTGTTTCCGGGCGTGCTCGGGCGCACCTGCGACCGCCCGTGCGAACCTGCTTGCCGGCGCGGCCGGGTCGAAGAAAACAACGCCGGCAAGCCCGAACCAGTGGCGATCTGTCGGCTCAAGCGCGTTGCCGCCGACTTCAAGGACGACATTGCCGACCGTATGCCGACCATCGCGCCACCCAACGGCAAACGCATTGCCTGTGTTGGTGCAGGCCCGGCGTCGCTGACTGTGGCGCGTGACTTGGTGCCTTGTGGTTACGCCGTCACGGTGTTTGAGGGTGAATCCAAAGCGGGCGGCTTTGTGCGCACACAAATCCCCAAATTTCGCCTGCCAGAATCGGTGCTCGACGAAGAAGTCAACCAGATTCTGAACCTGGGTGTCAACTTTCAATCAGGCAAGCGAATTGACTCGATGAAATCGCTGCTGGAACAAGGCTATGACGCCATCTTTGTCGGTAGCGGCGCGCCGCGCGGGCGCGACCTGCAAGCACCCGGTCGTAAAGAGGCGGCAGCGCACATTCACATCGGTATCGATTGGTTGATGTCGGTGTCGTTTGGTCACATCACCAAAACCGCCGAGCGGGTGATCGTGCTTGGTGGCGGTAACACCGCCATGGATTGCTGCCGTAGCGCCCGGCGCATGGGTGGCAAAGACGTCAAGGTCATCGTGCGCAGCGGCTTTGAGGAAATGAAAGCGTCGCCCTGGGAAAAAGAAGACGCAGCCCACGAAGGCATCCCGATCCTGAATTACCACGTGCCCAAGTCGTTCGAGCATGATAACGGCAAGCTGACCGGCATGACGTTTGAGATCGTGCGCGCCGAATACGACGCCAAGGGCAAACGCAGCTTGATCCCGACTGGCGAGCCCGATGTGTTGGTGCCGTGTGACGAGGTGCTGATCGCCGTCGGCCAGGAAAATTCCTTCGACTGGATCGAACGCGACATCGGCCTCGCATTTGACAAATGGGGCCTGCCGGTGCTCAAAGAGGGGGCGTTCCAATCCACCTTGCCCAATGTCTTCTTTGGTGGTGACGCGGCCTATGGTCCCAAAAACATCATCACGGCCGTGGCCCATGGCCATGAAGCGGCGGTGTCGATCGACCGGCTGCTCAACGGCGAAGACGTCAGTATCCGCCCGGTGCCCACAGTGAATCTGATGTCGCAAAAAATGGGCATCCATGAATGGAGCTACCGCAACGACCCGTCCAACGACGTGCGCTTCAAGGTGCCATGGACGGCTGCTGAAAAAGCATTGGCCAGCATCAAGGTAGAGGTTGAGCTGGGCTTTGACGCCGCCACCGCCTTCAAGGAAGCCAGTCGCTGCCTGAACTGCGACGTGCAAACGGTCTTCAACCGCAATTTGTGCATCGAATGTGATGGCTGCGTCGATATCTGCCCGATGGACTGCATCACCTTCACCCAAGACGGTGAAGAGGCTGACTTGCGCACCCGCTTGAAGGCACCGGCCAAGAATGCGTCGCAAGACTTGTATGTGTCGGCAGAACTCAAAACCAGCCGTGTCATGGTCAAGGACGAAGACGTCTGCCTGCACTGTGGCCTGTGCGCTGAGCGCTGCCCCACCGGTGCCTGGGACATGCAGAAGTTTCTGCTCAACACCACCCATGCCGGGCCCAAGTGTCGCGACACCAGGGCCACCGCCCATACCCAAGTTGCTCAAACGGAGGCCGCATGAAGCGCATCGAAGCTGTCAATGACTTTGTCATCAAATTTGCCAACATCAACGGCTCGGGCTCGGCTTCGGCCAATGAGCTGTTCTCACGCGCGGTAATGCGCATGGGCGTGCCGGTCAGCCCGCGCAACATCTTCCCCAGCAACATCCAGGGTATGCCAACCTGGTACGAGGCGCGCGTTTGCGAAAAAGGCTACCACGGTCGTCGTGGCGGCGTCGATATGATGGTTGCCATGAACCCGCAGACCTGGGGTGCCGACGTGGCCGAAATCGAACCGGGCGGCTATCTGTTTTATGACAGCACCCGGCCGATGCCCGCCGACAAGTTCCGCGACGACGTGCTGACACTGGGCATGCCACTGACCGAGATCACCAACGCGGCTTATACCGACCCGCGTCAGCGCCAACTGTTCAAGAACATCATCTATGTTGGCGCGCTCTCCATGCTGCTGGACGTGGATGCTGAAGTCTTTGAAAAATTGTTCGCCGAGCAATTCAAGGGCAAAGAGCGTTTGCTTGATTCCAACATCAAGGCGCTGCACATGGGGCGCGACTACGTCAAGCAGCACATGCAGTACCCGCTGGGCATCAAGGTGCGCCGCAGCGACATGGTCGGCAACCAAATCTTTACCGACGGCAACAGCGCTGCCGGTCTGGGCTGCGTCTATGGTGGCGCCACCGTGGCCGCCTGGTACCCGATCACCCCGTCGTCATCGGTGCCGGAAGCGTTCCAGAAGTACTGCGACAAGTTCCGTATTGAAGAAGCCACCGGCCAGCACAAATACGCGATCGTTCAGGCCGAAGACGAACTGGCTTCGATTGGTATGGCGATTGGTGCGGGCTGGAACGGCGCGCGCTCGTTTACCGCCACCTCCGGTGCGGGCATTTCTCTGATGACCGAATTCATTGGCTTGGCCTACTTTGCCGAAATTCCGGTCACACTGATCAATGTGCAGCGCGGCGGCCCTTCGACCGGTATGCCGACCCGCACGCAACAGTCTGACCTGCTGAGCTGCGCTTACGCTTCGCACGGCGACACCAAGCACGTGATGCTGTTTCCGCAAGACCCTTACGAGTGCTTCACGCATTCGGCTGCTGCGCTGGACCTGGCTGACCGCCTGCAAACGCCGATCTTCGTGATGAGCGATCTGGACATCGGCATGAACCAACGCCTGTGCAAGCCGTTTGACTGGGACGACACCAAAGAATACGACCGTGGCAAGGTGATGACCGCCGCGGAGCTGGAAGCCGGCAAAGACTTCGGCCGCTATAACGACGTCGATGGCGACGGCATCCCCTGGCGTACTTACCCCGGCACGCACCCGACCAAAGGCGGCTTCTTCACACGTGGTACGTCCAAGGACGCTTACGCGCGCTATTCCGAGCGTGGGCCGGACTATATTTACAACATGGAACGGCTGATCAAAAAATTCAAGACCGCCGCCACGTTGGTACCGCAACCGCTGCTGCGCAAGGCACAACAGCCCACGCCCTTTGGCGCCATCTACTTTGGCTCGACCGCGCCGTCGATGCGCGAGGCACTGGACGTGCTGGAGGCCGACGGTGTACAGGTTGATGCCATGCGGCTGCAAGCATTTCCGTTTCCGCAGAGCGTGTTGGATTTCATTAACTCGCACGAGCACGTCTTTGTGGTCGAGCAAAACCGAGATGCGCAGATGCGCACGCTGCTGATCAACGAGCTTGAAGTGAACCCCGCCAAATTGGCACGGGTACTGCACTATGACGGCACCCCCATCACGGCCCGTTTCATCGTCGCCGCCGTTCGCAAAAGCCTGGCCGCTCTCAAGGAGACCGTATGACTTTCATCGCCAAACCCCGCCTGCATCACCCGTCGCTGACCACCAATACGGTGGGCTACACCCGGCGTGACTATGAAGGGCCGGTTTCCACGCTGTGCGCTGGTTGCGGTCATGACTCGATCTCGGCGGCGATCATCCAGGCCTGCTGGGAGCTCAACATTGAGCCGCATCGGGTGGCCAAGCTGTCAGGCATCGGTTGCAGTTCCAAGACACCCACGTATTTTTTGGGTGCTTCGCACGGTTTCAACACCGTGCACGGCCGCATGCCGTCGGTGCTGACCGGCGCCAACCTGGCCAATCGTGACCTGCTGTACCTGGGGGTCTCGGGCGACGGTGATTCAGCGTCGATTGGCCTGGGGCAATTTGCCAACGCCATGCGCCGCGGCGTCAAGATGGCCTACATCGTTTTCAACAACGGCGTTTACGGTCTGACCAAAGGGCAGTTTTCTGCCACGGCAGACCGCGGCTCCAAGAGCAAAAAGGGCGCCATCAACAACGAAAGCCCGGTTGATCTGGTGGCACTGGCGCTACAGTTGGGTGCGACCTATGTGGCGCGCAGTTTTTCTGGCGACAAGGAGCAACTGGTGCCGCTGATCAAGGGCGCCATGGCGCACGGTGGTGCGGCATTCATCGACGTCATCAGCCCCTGTGTCACGTTTAATAACCACGGTGGCAGCACCAAGAGCTACGACTATGTGCGTCAGCACAATGAGGCGGTGAGTCGCATCGAGTTTGTGCCGGCAGGTGGCCAGTCTGTCAGCCAGCATGCACCGGGCGAGGTGGTGCAAGTGGAACAGAATGATGGTTCGGTGCTGAACTTGCGCAAATTGCACTTAGACTACGACCCAACCGACCGCTACGCCGCCATGGCCTATATGCAGCAGCACCTGGCGCGTGGCGAGATCGTTACCGGTCTGCTCTATCTGGACCCGCTGCCGACTGATCTGCACACGGCGCTCAATACCTGCGTGGCACCGCTCAATACGCTCAATGCGGCGCAACTGAACCCGGGTTCAACTGCACTTGAAAAGATCAACGCAGCGCTACGCTAATTGCATCGCCCTTTTTTGTTGTCATCACAGGAGTTTCATCATGCCCGAACGCACCGTATTTCAGTCGATGGCGCAACGTCACGTGGTCAACGTCGGGCCACAGGCGACAATCTATGACGCCGCCTGTGTCATGACGCGTGCCAACTGCGGCAGCGTGCTGGTGATCGACACCAGCAACGCGCTATTGGGGATCGTTACCGAGCGCGACCTGATGACCCGTGTCATTGCCAAAAAGATGGACCCGGCCAAGGCCCAGGTTTCCGAGATCATGACCCGCAACCCGCGCTGCGTGCCGCCAGAAACCAAGGTTACCGACGCGGTATTGATCATGATTGAATGCGGCTTCCGGCACCTGCCGATCGTGACCGGTGACACTGGCAAGATTATGGGTGTCTTTTCGGTGCGCGACGCAATGCCGCGTGAAGTGAACGCCGCTGTCGGCATGGCTGAGTTCAACGAACAGGTCAACGACGCAATCGGCTGAGCCAGCATTCCCGCAGTTGACGGTGGGAGTTAGAGTCGAGCTGCACCGAGCATGGGTGCGCTTAAACCACACGCGGCAATGTGCTCCGGCAACGGCAGACCGCGGACCAAAGCAGCACACGCTTGCCCCATCGCTGGTGAAGACATGATGCCAGAACCGCCTTGTGCTGCGACCCAGAAAAAGCCCGACAACTGCGCATCAAAACCGCCCACATGACCGCCATCTGAAACAAACGAGCGCAGCCCGGCCCAGGTGCGGGTTGGCCGAAGAATTTTCAGGGTGGTCATTTCCTCGATGCGGTAGATGCCCATGGCGATGTCGAGTTGTTCTGGCTGAACATCTTGTGGCGGCACCAGATCAGCGTTTGACGGCGAGCCCAGCAGCATGCCTGCGTCGGGCTTGAAATACCATTCATCGCCGATGTCGAACACCATCGGCCACTGTGCGGTGGCGATGTTGGCGGGCGGTGCGAAGATGAACGCTGAACGCCGCCGCGGCTCCAGACCGATCGGTTTGACACCAGCCAGCAGCGCCACCTGATCGGCCCAGGCACCTGCGGCGTTGATCAAGCAGGGCGCCTCATAACTGACCCCGCTGGCCTGCACTTGCCACAAACCGTGCTTGCGTTGGATTTGGGTGACTTCAGCGTTACACCTCACCTCACCGCCAGCACGCCGCACGCCGCGCAGGTAACCTTGCAGCAGTGCGTCCACATCAATGTCCACCGCGTCAGGGTCCAAGATGGCTCCGATCACCTTGTCGGGGCGTAGCGCGGGTACCAGACGGCATGCTTCAACGCCGTCAAGCAGTTGGGCACGCTCTGTCGTGGCGTGCAAGAGAGTCCAGTGCTCGGCCAGCAAAGCCTCCTGACCCTGCGTGGCCACCATCATCGCGCCGCGTGGCGCGATCAGGGGATATTCGCAAAAACCGGCGGGTGGCGCCTGAAAAAAGGCTCGACTGGCCTTGCTCAGCGCGCAGACCTGAGGCGTGCCATAACTTTCCATGAACAAGGCGGCCGATCGCCCGGTGGCGTGGTAGCCCGGCTGAGACTCGCGTTCGAGCAGGATTACGCGCCCATGGGGGGCCAGCCAATAGCCCAGTGACGTAGCGGCAATGCCCGCGCCAACGATCAGAAAATCAGTTTGCGTGCTCATTTTTTGCATCCACTTTTGGGTTGTCTAAGAATTGGGGGACAGACCAAGAGTTACGCGCAGCGAACTTCACTCTGTCCTCAACTGATTAAGCAGACCCTGTTGGCGCAGTTGATCCAGGGTTGCTGTTGGCGTGATGGCCTGGGGATCAAGCAGGCAATGCAACAGCGCCGGCTGACCACTTGCCATCGCGCGCCGCAAGGCAGGGCCAAAGCTTGCCGTATCTGTTACGCGCTCGCCATACGCACCAAACGCCTGGGCGTAAGCGGCAAAATCAGGATTTTTCAAGGTGGTGGCCACGACACGCTCGGGGTAGTTGCGCTCCTGGTGCATGCGAATGGTTCCGAACATGCCGTTATCGATCAATATGATCAAAATCGGGAGCTGGTACTGCACGGCAGTCGCCAACTCTTGCCCGTGCATCATAAAGTCGCCATCACCGGCAAAGACGACCACGCAACGCTGCGGCAGCAGTCGTTTGGCGCCCACGCCAGCCGGAAGCCCGTAACCCATGGAGCCGCAGGTGGGGGCCAGTTGAGTTCCAAAATGCTTGAACGGCCAAAATCGATGCACCCATGTCGCAAAGTTGCCGGCACCATTGCACACAATCGCATCGGCTGGCAGGGTGTCGCGCAGGCAAGTCATCACGCCCGCCATCTGTAGCTTGCCTGGAATACCAAGGGTGCTCAGGTCAGTCCACTGCAAATAGTCAGAGCGCGCTTGTTTTAAAAGGTCGCTCCAAACCGGGTTACTGGGGGCTTCCAGTTGCGATGCAGATCGTGCAAAAGCGGCTGGTGTGGCGAGCATGGGAAGGTCAGCCCGGTAAACGCGACCCAGCTCATCGGCATCCGGATAGACGTGTACCAAAACCTGCTGCGGCATTGGAATAGCCATCAGGGTATAGCTCTGGGAGGGTATTTCGGAGAATCGGTCCCCCACTAGCAAGATCAAATCGGCTGCTTTGACACGCTCGATCAGCTTCGGGTTGGAGCCCAAACCCAGATCACCCACGTAGCAGGCGTGTTCGGTCGAAAACAACATCTGCCGCCTGAACGCGCAGGTCACCGGCAATTGAAAGTGCTCGGCAAATTGGGTGATGTCCGCCACCGCAGCGGCCGACCAACGGCTGCCACCCAAAATCATCACCGGGCGCTGTGCGCTTGCCAGCCGCTGTTGCAAGGCCAGCATATTGGCCTGGCCCGGCTCGGACTCGACCACTTGAAACGGCAGTTGGGAGCGATCGGCACCGGTGGGCGCAACCTGGCTAGCCATCACTTCAGTCAGCATGTCCTCGGGCAAGGCAATCACCACCGGGCCGGGGCGCCCGGAGGTTGCCACGTGAAAGGCTCTGGAGATCAACTCGGGTAGGCGATGCACCTGGTCGATTTCTGTGACCCATTTGGCCATGCTGCCAAACACCGCGCGGTAGTCCAGCTCTTGAAACGCCTCGCGCTCGCGAACACCCCGCGCAATCTGACCGACAAACAGAATCATGGGAGTCGCGTCCTGCTGCGCAATATGAATACCGGCCGACGCATTGGTGGCGCCGGGCGCCCGGGTAACAAAGCAAATACCGGGAACGCCGGTAAGTTTTCCATGGGCCTCAGCCATCATGGCCGCGCCACCCTCTTGGCGGCAAACGGTCAGTTCAATCGACGGCACATCGTAGAGTGCATCCAGAACCGCCAAAAAACTCTCACCAGGCACACAAAAAATATGCTTGACGCCATGAAGTTTGAGTTGCTCCACCAAAATTTGACCGCCAGTTTGAGCTGTTGTCATTGAGTTATGTCCTAAAAAAACAGTTTTGATTAATCAGTCAGTGAGCCAGCCACATCACACCACATTGATTTCAAGCAAGGGCTGTTTGGCCAGGATGCGCTGCCAGCCAAAAGGCAACAGATCAAGGGTACGGAATTCGCCATAAGTGACCAACTCAGACAGGGCGCGGCCAACGGCTGGGGCTTGCTGCATGCCGTGGCCACTAAAGCCGTTGGCAAACAAAAAGTTGTCCACCTCAGAATGGGCACCCAGGATGAGGTTGTGATCCAGCGTGTTCATATCATAGTGCCCGGCCCATGAGTGTTGTAAGCGCACAGCCTCAAAACCAGGCACTCGGCTAGCCAGTATCGGCCACAACACCTCGTCAAACAGGGTGTGCTGCACTTCAAAATCGAAACATTCTGGGTCTTGCTCGGGAGGTGGCGAGATGCCGCAAATGAACCCTTTGCCTTCCGGGCGAAAGTAGGCGCCACTTGGGTCCACTACCAGCGGGCAATGGTCAACCGTGGCGGGCGAAGTGAAATGGAAGACGCAGCGTTTGCGCGACTCAACCGGCAAATCGATACCTGCACTTTGCGCCAGCGCGTACGCCCCGGTGCCGGCTGCGTTGATCACCACAGAGCATGCCACGGTCGAGCCATCAGACAAGTTGACCGAGTGGATATGGTGGCCTTGTCGGTTGATACCTGTCACCTGCGCTTGCTGGTACTGCACCCCCAGCGAAATCGCTTTGCGACGAAAGCCCTGCAATAGTCCGTAGGCATCCAGCCAGCCTTCGCCTGACAGGCCCAAGGAGCCAGCACTTAGATCTTCGGTCGCCAGCCAGGCAAAACGCTGTTGCAACTGCTCAGGTGTCAACAACACGACATCAGCCTTCAGACTGCGCTGAACCAGGTGGTTGGATTGCAAAATGGCGCGCCCCGCTTCAGTGGCCAGGAACAGATAACCGCCTTCGTGAAAGCCAACCTCGGGCGCCTCACCGTTGACCGACAAATGCTCGCCAATGTGCCGAATGAACTCGGTCCCAAATTGCGACATCTGGATGTTGCCTGGGGTTGAAAACTGGTGCCGAATGGAAGCCGCAGAAAGCGCCGTGGCGCATTTTTCATAGGTGAAGTCTTTGTCCACCACCAGGATTGAGCCGTTGAAGTCTTTTTGGGAGGCTAAGAAGTAGGCGGCGGCACTGCCAACGGCAGCCCCACCCATGATGATGACGTCACTTTGTTTCATAAAAATAAAAAAGTTTTAAAAATGCTGGCATTGATCCATTATAAGACAATATAATTCCGATACGAAACAAATTTTCTTAATGAGTCCAATATGCCCACTGCCACTGCACTTTTACCTTCTCTCATGCAACGCCTGGGCGTTGCTGCGTCGGCCTATACCGGCGGCACGCTACCAGTCACCTCACCCATCGATGGCAGCGAACTAGGTCAACTTTCTGTTCATAGTGAAAAACAGGTCGGGCAGGTGGTTGACGACGCGCAGCAAGCATTTTTAGCGTGGCGACTCATTCCTGCACCGCGACGTGGTGAGCTAATTCGCTTGCTTGGTCAAGAGTTGCGCCTGGCCAAGGCCGACTTGGGTCAGTTGGTTTCCCTTGAAGCCGGAAAAATTCTCTCCGAGGGGCTGGGTGAAGTTCAGGAAATGATTGATATCTGTGATTTTGCGGTAGGTCTGTCGCGCCAGCTTTATGGCTTGACGATCGCCTCCGAGCGCCCCGGTCACCGCATGATGGAGACCTGGCATCCACTGGGGGTGGTGGGTGTCATCAGTGCGTTTAACTTCCCGGTGGCGGTTTGGTCCTGGAACACCGCCCTGGCGATCGTCTGTGGTGATGCGGTGGTCTGGAAACCTTCTGAAAAAACACCCCTGGCCGCGTTGGCCTGTCAGGCGCTGTTTGAGCGTGCCGCCAAAGGTTTTGGGTCTGATGCACCGCAAAAGCTGTCGCAGGTGCTGGTTGGCACCCGTGAGGTGGGGGCGGCGCTGGTTGATCATCCCAAAGTGGCACTCATTTCCGCCACCGGAAGCACCCGCATGGGGCGTGAAGTGGGTCCCCATGTGGCGCGCCGATTTGGCCGCAGCCTGCTTGAATTGGGCGGCAACAATGCGGTCATCATCGCGCCCAGCGCCGACCTTGACCTGACTGTGCGCGGCATCCTGTTTGCTGCCGTCGGTACGGCCGGTCAGCGCTGCACCACCACCCGGCGCCTGATTGCCCATCACAGCGTGCGTCAAGCCTTGACCGAGCGGCTGAAAAAATCTTACCAAGCGCTGCCGATTGGCAACCCGTTGGCTGCCGGTACCTTGGTCGGGCCGCTGATTGACAAGGCCGCATTTGAGGCGATGCAACGCACACTGGTCCAAGCCACGCAAGAGGGCGGTCGTGTTTTTGGTGGTGAGCGGGTCTTGCAAGAACAGTTTCCCAACGCTTACTACGTGACCCCGGCCATTGTGGAGATGCCAGCCCAAACCGAGGTGGTTCGCCACGAGACCTTTGCGCCCATTTTGTACATCATGGGGTATGACCAGTTTTCAGAGGCCATTGCCATGCAAAACGATGTGCCACAAGGTCTGTCATCGGCGATCTTCAGCAACGACCTGCGTGAGGCTGAAAGCTTCTTGAGCGCAAGTGGTTCAGATTGCGGCATTGCCAACGTCAATATTGGCACTTCTGGAGCCGAAATTGGCGGCGCCTTTGGTGGTGAAAAGGAAACCGGCGGTGGCAGGGAGTCAGGCGCAGATGCCTGGCGCGCCTACATGCGCCGCGCCACCAATACGGTCAATTATTCAAAAGAACTCCCGCTCGCGCAGGGGGTTCGGTTTGAGGTGTAGTGGTAGTTGCCTAACTGCTCTTTGGCAATGAGCATTTTTTAATATTGGAGTGAGACAAATGAAATTTTCCCTGAAAAAAACCTTGATCGGTGCCGCTGTTGCTGGCGCTGCCCTGCTGGCCAGCTCAAGCGTGTTGGCGCAAGCGGTCTATAAAATTGGCGTGGCTGGCCCAATGACCGGTGGTATTGCCGCCTACGGCGAAGAAATGCGCAAAGGCGCGGAAATGGCTGCCGCAGACATTAACGCCGCCGGTGGTATCCATGGTAAAAAAGTTGAAATTGTCATCGGTGATGATGCTTGCGAACCCAAGCAAGCCGTATCCGTGGCTTCACGGTTGATTGAAAAAGACAAGGTCAATGTGGTGGTGGGTCACTTTTGCTCATCCAGCACCATGCCTGCCTCTGAAGCTTATGCCGAGGCCGATATGTTGATGATCACACCGGCTTCGACCAACCCCAAAGTCACCGAACGTAAGCTACCGAACGTGCTACGCACTTGCGGGCGTGATGATCAACAAGGTTTTGTGGCGGGTAACTACATCGTCGATATTCTCAAATCCAAACGGGTTGTGCTGATTCACGACAAAGACACCTACGGTCAGGGCGTTGCCAACGCCACGCAAACCCAATTGAACAATCGTGGTCTCAAAGAAATCATGTACGAAGGCTTGACCCGTGGCGAAAAAGATTACAACGCGTTGGTCACCAAGATCAAATCTGCCAATGCTGATCTGATTCACTTTTCTGGCTTGTCGTCCGAAGCCGGTACCCTGCTGCGTCAAGTACGCGAGCAAGGGCTGACGACCCAGGTGATGGTGACCGACGGCGCGGTTGAAGCGACCTTTGCAACGGCCGCAGGTGGCAAACCGGTGCTCAAAGGTGTCCTGGTGACTTTTGGTGAAGACCCCCGTCTGATTAGTGATGGCAAGGCCGTGGTGGAAAAGTTTCGCAAGAGTGGTTTTGAGCCGGCCGGTTTCACGCTGTACACCTACGCTGGCGTGCAAGTGGCTGCCGCCGCTTTGAAGGGCGCCAACTCCGCTTCAGGGGCGGCCATGGCGAAATGGATCAAGGCCAATAGCGTGCCGACCATCCTGGGCAAAAAAACCTGGGACGCCAAGGGCGACCTGACCTCTGCCGCTTACGTTGTCAGCGTCTATAAAGATGATGGTAGCTACGTCCAGGTTTCCAAGTAAACCCTTCTGCGTACATTTATGGCCTCATCAACACCTGTCGTGACCGTTGGTCACGACAGGTGTTTGGTTAGTCATCGCTTAAGGATGTAGCAACGTCCCGTGTTTCGAACAGACAGCAGGAATACACCATGGATGGACATATCTTCGGCCAGCAAGTGGTCAATGGGCTGGTTCTGGGCATGATTTATGGGCTGATCGCTGTGGGTTACAGCATGGTCTATGGGGTCATTGGCATGATCAACTTTGCCCATGGTGATGTTTATATGATTTCGGCCTACATCACCGGCATCACCCTGAGCGTGTTGGCGTTCTTTGGGGTGCAGGCGCTGCTGCCCACGCTGTTCATTGCTTTGCTGGTGGTGATGCTGGTCACCGGTGTTTACGGTTGGGTGATTGAACGCGTGGCGTATCGACCGCTACGGGGCGCGCCGATGTTGACACCGTTGATTTCTGCCATTGGTGTTTCGCTATTTCTGGAAGCCTACGTGCAGATTGCCCAAGGCCCCAATCCGCAAGGCATCAAACCCTATATGTCAGGAGCTTTTCGGTTTTGGACTGGCACGGGGGCCGACCAATTTTTTCAAATCACCTACATCCAAACGGTCATTGTGGTGGTTGCGCTGGGCAGCATGGCTGGCCTGGCTTACTTGATCGGCCATACCAGCATGGGGCGCAGTTGCCGAGCCACGCAGCAAGACCCCAAAATGGCCACACTGCTGGGCATTGACACCAATCGCATCATTTCCCTGGTGTTTGTCATTGGCTCGGTATCGGCCAGCATCGCCGGTTTTCTGGTGACGCTCAATTACGGCTCGTTTGACTTCTATATTGGCTTTGTGGTTGGCATCAAAGCCTTTACCGCAGCCGTGTTGGGCGGCATTGGTTCACTGCCGGGGGCCTTGCTCGGGGGGCTGCTACTGGGGTTGTTGGAGTCGCTCTTTTCGGGTTACGTCAGCACGGATTACAAGGACGTCTTCTCTTTCTCGGTGCTGATCATTGTGCTGATTTTTAAACCCAGTGGCTTGTTGGGCCGCCCGGCCGTGGAGAAAGTATGAGC
>JAQTSL010000361.1 GCA_028711355.1 Rhodoferax sp. | reverse complement strand
CACCAATTCGGCGATTTCGGTCAGTAATTGTTGCTTGAGCGCGCCCGCTGGCATCGCCTCCACAGCGGCTTGGCGTTGCTGGCGAAGTGGGCGCGGCCTTCGGCCGTTTGCAGGTCGCAGCCGTCGCGCGCGGCATCGACTAAAAACTGGCTCAGCGGGATTGACTCTGAGACAAAGCGGGCAAACGCTTCTTTGCCGTGTGCACGGATAAAGCTGTCGAGGTCGTGTTCCGGTGGCAGAAACAGAAATTTGACGCTGCGTACATCGGTCGCCAACGGCAGCGCCGCGTCCAGCGCCTTGCGTGCCGCTCGGCGGCCCGCGTTGTCGCCGTCAAAACTGAAGATGACCGAATCGGTAAAACGAAACAACTTGTGCACATGGTCCGCTGTGCAGGCGGTGCCCAAGGTGGCCACTGCGTTGGGGAAACCCAGTTGCGCCAGCGCCACCACATCCATATAGCCTTCGGTCACCAGCGCGTAACCTTCGTCGCGGATGGCATTTCTGGCTTCAAACAAACCGTAGAGTTCACGCCCCTTGCTAAACACTGGCGTCTCGGGCGAGTTCAGGTATTTGGGCTTGTCGTCACCCAGCACCCGGCCACCAAAGCCAATGCACTCGCCCTTGACGTTGCGAATCGGGAACATGACCCGGTCGCGGAAGCGGTCGTAGCGCGGCGCTTGCCCGTCTTTTTCTTCGCCGACTATGACCAAGCCACTTTCTTCCAGCAACGGGTCGTCGTAGTTGGCGAACGCACCGGCCAGGCCGTGCCAGCCTGCTGGCGCATAACCCAGTCCAAACTGTTTGGCCACTTGTCCGGTGACGCCGCGTCCCTTGAAGTAGCTGGCCGCACGGGGCGAGGCTTTCAATTGCTTTTGATAGGCGCTGGCAGCTTGCTCAAGCACGTCAGTCAGCGTTGTCTGTTTCTTGCGCTGTTCGGCTGCGCGGGCACGGTCTTGCGGGCTGGTATCGTCTTCTGGTACCTGCATACCGAATTGCTGCGCCAGGTCTTGCACCGCTTCGACAAAACTGGCGCCAGTGTGCTCCATCAAAAAATTGATCGCATCGCCGCTTTTGCCACAACCAAAGCAGTGGTAAAACTGCTTGCTCGGACTGACCGAAAACGACGGCGATTTTTCGCTGTGAAACGGGCACAGGCCCATGAAGTTGGCGCCGCCCTTTTTGAGCTGCACATGCCGACCGACGATGTCAACCACGTCGGCGCGGGCCAGCAGTTCCTGGACAAAGGTGTGCGGAATGGACATGTGCGGATTGTAGGAAGCACTGCCACGCGGGCGTGCCCGCGTGGCGCCGCTCGTGATTTTGGTCGACTTGCCAGCGTCTAACCCTCATGGCATTGATGCCACCCCGAAGTATGAAAGATGGCTGTCACAAGCGGGCCCCGACCCGCAACCCAGTGCAGTCCGGATTCACTGGATACCGGGTCGTGGCCCGGTATGACATCCTGTTCTTTCACGTTGACAATTCATGGTCCGGCGCTTAAGCCAGAAAAATCAAACTCAGCCGCAGAATGGGGGTCAGAGTACAACCGGTGTAGCTGTAGTGCGCTTTTGAGGGCGATCGACCCGGTCGTAATCTGACCCCCATTCAGCTACCGTCGGCGCAATAACGACCATCATTGGGCCTCGTTATTGGTATTTCAGGTTAACGCGGAGCCAGCCGGATCGCGCCGTCGAGCCGGATCACCTCGCCGTTGAGCATATCGTTTTCAAAAATGTGAACCGCCAGCTTGGCGTAGTCTTGCGGCGTACCCAAACGCGACGGGAACGGTACACCAGCGGCCAGTGCGTCTTGTACGGCCTGCGGAAAGCTGAACAGCATGGGTGTGCCAAAAATGCCGGGGGCGATGGTCATGTTGCGAATGCCGTTGCGCGCCAGGTCACGCGCGATCGGCAGCGTCATGCCTACAATGCCGCCCTTGGACGCGCTGTACGCTGCCTGGCCGATCTGCCCGTCGTAAGCCGCGACCGACGCGGTGGAAATTAGCACGCCACGTTCACCGGTTGCCTCTGGCGCATTCTGGCTCATGGCCTGGGCGCACAGGCGGATCATGTTGAAGCTGCCGATCAGATTGACCGTGATGCACTTGGTAAAAACACCCAATGCGTGCGGGCCACTCTTGCCGACCGTTTTTTCGGCCGGTGCGATGCCCGCGCAATTGACCAGCCCCATCAGCTTGCCCATGGAGGTAGCCTGTGCTACCACCGCCTCACCGTCGGCTTCGGCGCTGACGTCACACTTGACGAACACGCCACCGATGGCACTGGCGACGGCTTGCCCTTTTTCAACTTGCATATCGGCGATGACGACGCTGCCGCCTTTGGCCGCTAGCATGCGTGCCGTGCCCTCGCCCAGTCCAGACGAACCACCAGTGACGATAAATACTTTGCCTGCGATGTCCATAAAGTTCTCCAGATTGACGTTGACGTAAACGTCAATTATCCATGAAGGCGGCTGGTGAAATTTGATCGGGCGGCGTGTCAAGGGGGCAAATTTTTGCCGCTATACTCTGCCCCTTCCTGAAAACCTCAGGCGCGTAGCTCAGCTGGTTAGAGCACCACCTTGACATGGTGGGGGTCGTTGGTTCGAGTCCAATCGCGCCTACCAAGGTCTCTCTGAAGACAACCAGCTTCAGATGCAGAGACCTTTTTTCTTCCTAATCAGTTGGGGTCAGAGCACATCGCTGTGCGAGTGGTCTGACCCGCAAGAATGTTGATATTCAACCGGTTCACAAGTGAGCGTCAGGGCGCTTGACCGGCGGCTGATGCAGTGTTCGTTTGCCTACAATGAAATTTTCGGCGAATCCACGATCCCACCTGTCAGTCGAGCTAGAGACTAATTCATGAACACTGCCATCGCTTGCACACTCACGTCACAGCGGGTCATCAAGAAGTATCCGAACCGGCGTCTGTACGACACTGAAACGTCGAGCTACATCACCTTGTCAGAGGTTAAAGCGCTAGTGATGCAGCGCGAACCGTTTGTGGTGCGCGACGTCAAGACCGGGCACGACATCACACGCAGCATCCTGCTGCAAGTGATCCTGGAAGAAGAAGCCAACGGCACGCCGATGTTCACCGCGCCGGTGCTGGAAAGCCTGATTCGTTTTTACGGGCACGCCATGCAGGGCTTTTTGGGTGGCTATCTTGAAAAGAACATTCAATCCTTGATGGATCTGCAAACCCGGTTTGCCGAACAGTCCAAAGGCTTGTCGCCTGAAATGTGGACGCAGTTTGCGGCGTTGCAGCCACCGGCCATTCAAGCCATGATGGGCGGCAGTCTGGACCAGTCCAAGGCGATGCTGACCAATATGCAACAGCAGTTGCAAAGGCAGGCCGACCAGATGCTTGGTGCGTTTGGCATCAAAAGCAAACCTTGAGCTTAGG
>JAQTSL010000360.1 GCA_028711355.1 Rhodoferax sp. | reverse complement strand
CGTGCGCCAGCACATAGTCGCCGAGCTGCTGCGTGGTGCGCAGGCCGGCGCAGTGCCCCAGCATGATCCAGGCGTGCGGACGCAGCACGGCAATGTGGTCGGTGATGGTCTTGGCGTTGGCCGGGCCGACCCCGATGTTGACCATGGTGATGCCGCTACCGTCGGCGCGCTTGAGGTGGTAGGCCGGCATTTGTGGTAGCCGTGCAGGTGGGTTGCCAGGCTCCACAAACGCTACGTATTCGCTAGCCTCTTGCGCAATCTCAGAGCGGCCTAGCGCAATAAATTCATCAATATAAAACTGGTAGTTGGTAAACAGCACAAAGTTCTGAAAATGCTCGGGCGCGGTGCCACTGTAATGGCGCAAGCGCTGTAGCGAGTAGTCCACCCGCGGCGCAGTAAACAGGCTCAAAGGCTCGGCTTCGCCACGGCTGGGCGTATGGGTGCCGTTGGCAATGCCATCGTCCATGGCAGCCAGGTCGGGCAGGTCAAACACATCGCGCATACGGGCGCGCCGCTGCGGGCTCAGGTGGCCTTCCAGATGTTCGTTGTCGGCAAACGAAAAATGCACCGGAATCGGCTGGTTGCTGGTGCCTACCTCCAGCGCCACAGGGTGGTTTTCCAGCAACAGCCTGAACTGCTCAAGGTAATAGCCGGCAAACAGGTCGGGCCGCGTCAGCGTGGTCTCAAAGCGCCCGGCACCGGCAACAAAGCCGTAGCTCAGGCGCGCCGCATCGGCACTGCCCTGACGCAAGGCGGTATCCGTCTGCACCCGCACAAACGGGTAACAGGCCCGCACATGGCCCGGCACATCTTGGCCTGCCACATAGCGCTGCATGGCGTCGCGCAGGTGGGCAACACTGTTGTCATAAATGCGCTGCACCTGCGCCAGGGCGGCAGCGGCATCGGTAAAGCGCTCGGGCGCGATGAACGTGGGCAAATAGGTCATGATGATGATTGTTTCATGCGGAGGTGACAACAGTGAAACAATGCCCGCTGTAATTGCGCGCGAGAGTATCAAACCCACGAACTACCAGTAGTGACCTTGGTGACCTTGCCGTTAAACTTCAAAGCGACTCTTCTATCTTCAATGAACTACGCTGAAAAACTCACCCACTTGCTGCGCCCACAAACCGAAGCACGGCCCTTGGTGCTGGATTTATTCGCCGGTTGTGGTGGTTTGGCCTTAGGCTTTGAGGCGCAGGGCTTTGATACTTTGGGCTTTGAGATGGACGCTGACTGCTGTGCCTCCTACCGGCACAACCTGCATGGCGACTGTATTCAGGCCAAACTCGACGCGGGATATGTCTTTCCCAAAGCTCAGGTGATTATTGGTGGTCCGCCCTGTCAGCCTTTTAGCGTAGGCGGGCATCAACGCGGCATCCGTGATGCTCGCGATGGGTTTCCGGCGTTCATTTCAGCGGTGCAACAGTCACAGCCCGAAATATGGATGTTTGAGAATGTTCGTGGTCTGATGTACCGCAACAAGGATTATCTTGACCTGATCCTGGCCGAGTTGGAGGGGTTAGGCTATGTGGTCGAGTTTGAGTTGCTTAATGCGGTACAGCACGGCGTACCGCAAAACCGAGAACGGGTGATCGTGGTCGGACATCGCGGCGAGTTCCACTACCCGGCTACGCAACACCTGCGCGTCACGGCCGGGGATGCGTTGGCAGAGCTGGCGACCCAGGTCAATGACGACTCCAAATTCCTGACTGAAAGCATGAACCGCTACGTTGCCAATTACGAAAAAGCCTCAAGCTGCATCACACCACGCGATTTGCACCTGAACCGGCCAGCACGCACCGTTACCTGCCGCAATTTGGCAGCACCCACCGGTGATATGCACCGACTGGTCCTGCCCGATGGTCGTCGCAGGCGTTTAACCATCCGCGAGGGTGCACGGCTGCAAAGTTTTCCGGACTGGTATGAATTTCAGGGTAGCGAAGCCAGTTGCTACAAGCAAATCGGCAATGCCGTTCCGCCTTTGCTGGCCTATGCCATCGCGGATAGTTTTCGAAATTACCTGGGGTCAACGCTGCGCTTGGATGCGACCAGCATAAAACTGCGTCACCAGCCCGCTCAAATGCCACTTTTGGAACCTGACACTGTATGAAGCAACCATCGAAGGCGATTCAAAAACTGGTTGACCAAGCGTTGCAGGTTTTGGCATCACTCGGCATTCCTTTGACGGGTTTGACAGCACGTCGCCAGCAAAAAATGGCAAAGGCATTTTTGGCGGTAGCCGGGCTGCGGCCTGGAATTAATTGGTGCGACGCCAAAGACAACCATGACGGTCGCCAATTGACGTCACGTCAAATCATTGCGTTCATGAACGCCCATCTGGGCGAAGCGATTGCTGATAGTTCTTACGATGACATTCGTCGCAAAGATTTGCTGTTGCCAGAAGCCGCACTGGTTGTTTTGAAGAGTGCCAAAAATCCCGACGCAAACACCAACGACGGCACGCGCGGCTTTGCCCTCAATCCGGTCGCTGCCGCAGCCATCCGCCAATTTGGTATGCCGGGTTGGGCCGATGCAGTTAGCCTGTTTCTTCTCGGGCGCGAGACGCTGGCGCAGCAACTTCAAAGGGAACGTCAGCTCGCACGCATTGCAGTGCAGCTTCCAGATGATGTAACGCTCAACTTTGGCCCAGGCAAACACAACGCGCTGCAAAAGCAAATCATTGAAAGTTTTTTACCCATTTTTGGATTTGGTGCAGCCGTTTTGTATGTTGGCGACACGGCCAACAAAAGTCTTTTTTTGAATCAAGCAGAACTGACAAAACTCCAGTTTTTCGAGCTGGCCCACGACAAATTGCCGGATGTCGTGGCCTGGTCATCCTCGAAAAATTGGCTGTATTTGATCGAAGCCGTGACCACCGCCAATCCGATCACCGAACTGCGCCGCCAGTCCCTGCTGGTATTGACGCAAAGTTGTAGCGCCGACGTGATCTTTATCACCGCCTTTCCAGACCGCAACACCTACCGACAATTTGCCAAAGACATTGCCTGGGAGACCGAGGTCTGGATTGCCGACGCCCCTGAACACATGATCCACTTCAACGGTAACAAATTTCTCGGTCCTTACGCCCGATAACCATGCTGAAATTTACCTGTTGCAGTTCTGTCCGCCAGTTTTCTGACCCCGCGCAAGCGCAAGTCTTTCGCGGCATCCAGCGCGGTTTTGAGCGCGAATGCCTGCGCGTGGATCGCGCCGGTCACCTGGCGCACACCCCGCACCCGCTGGCACTTGGCGCCAAACTGACGCACCCGTGGATCACCACCGACTATGCCGAAGCGCTGTTGGAATTCATCACCCCGCCCGCTACCGACCCGAGCTTTCCGCTGGACTTTTTGACCGAAGTGCATCGCTTTAGCGCGCAGCAGCTCGGCGGCGAATACCTGT
>JAQTSL010000359.1 GCA_028711355.1 Rhodoferax sp. | reverse complement strand
TACGGCATCAAACTGGCTTACCACCACCACATGGGCGCGTATGTGGAATCCCCCGCTGATGTGGACAAGCTCATGGCGCTGACCGACCCGGCCAAAGTCTTCCTGCTGTTTGACACCGGCCACGCCTACTTTGGCGGCGCAGCCGACCCGGTGGCGCTGCTGCAAAAACACGTCAAACGGGTGGTGCATGTGCACTGCAAAGACGTGCGCAGCAGCGTCATTGCCCAGGCCCGCAACGACGGCTGGAGCTTTTTGAACGGCGTGATCAACGGCACCTTCACCGTGCCCGGTGACGGCAGCATTAACTACGCCGCCGCGCTCAAGGTGTTGAAGGACGCAGGCTACGAAGGCTGGCTGGTGGTGGAAGCCGAGCAAGACCCCGCCGTGGCCCCCAGCTACCAATACGCTAAGAAGGGTTTCGACACCCTGAGCGCCCTGGTCAAGAGCCTGGGTTAAGCGCCATGGTCAGCCCTTTACTGGTCAAGGCCGCTGCGAGTGGCCGCGAGATTGTCAACGTCACCCCCGAACGTGCAGGCTGGACGCATGTGGGTTTTCGTGCCGTGCGCATCGAAGCGGGTGCTACAGAAACGGTAGCCACCAGCGCACGAGAACTCTGCCTGGTGGTGCTCACAGGCACAGTGGATGTGACGGTGGACGGCATCACCTACACCCAGCTTGGCCAACGCCTCAGCGTGTTTGAAGAACGCTCCCCCGCTGCCGTGTACGTGCCCGCAGGTAAAGAAGTCATGCTGCGAGCGGTGGTCAATGCCGAAGTCGCCCTGTGCACCGCACCCAGCGACGACCAAGCCCGCGCCGTGCGTGTGATCGACCCCGCCAGCATGCGCCGCAGCGTGCGCGGGCAGGGCACGAACACCCGCTATGTCTGCGACATCCTGCCGCACGACGACCCCACCGCCGCCCACCTGCTGGTGGTGGAAGTGATCACGCCGGCCAGCCATTCCAGCAGCTACCCGCCGCACAAACACGACCTGGAGCAACCCCCGCTGGAAACCCAGCTGGAAGAAACCTACTACCACCGCTTGAACCCGCCGCAAGGCTTTGCCTTTCAGCGCGTCTACACCGACGACCGCAGCCTGGACGAAGCCTGCGCCGTGGAAAACCACGACGTGGTGATGGTCCCGCGCGGCTACCACCCGGTGGTGGCCCCGCATGGCTACGACCTGTACTACCTGAACGTGATGGCCGGCCCGAACCGCTTCTGGGTCTTCAAGAACGATCCGGCGCATGAATGGATGCTCAAGGCGGGGTGAGTGGGCGGGTTTTGTGTAAGAAATTGGCCTGTAGCCCGGTGTTGCTTGCGCAAGTAGCTATTAAATTTGAGGCAAAACTATTCTTCTGGAAGTTCAAAGCGGAACCGCCAGCATTGGGTCAAATCCCCATCGCCTTGTCCAGAAGCTGCAAACCGCGAGCTTCTTGCCCTGCGCCACGGGCAGATCGAATCTGAAAGCGCGTCTCAGCATCAAATTCCGCCAACATCAAGGTGGTCATCTCGTCAATCAAACGATTCAAGGGGGTCCCGCGACTTTTGGCCAGGGCCTTTAAGCGCCGATGTTTTTCGTCAGGCAAACGAACGGTCAATGCAGTCATTTACAGCTCCTTTAGAAAGTCTTCAGGGGAAATTATGCTTAACGCAGGGAAAAGCAGTTGACTACTTTGCAGGTCACGCATATTGCGTGTGACGATCAATTTGGCATCACCCGCCACGGCAAGCTCGATCAAGTGGTTGTCAGATTCGTCCGATAGGTTGGGCCGCCACAAGTAGTACACCTTTGTCCATTCGCAGAGAGTCAGAAAAATATCCAGCAAGCTCTCGCGTTCAATGGCATTGAGCCTGCTTTTTGTGAAAAGCGCCTCCCGCCCGAGAACCGCTTCGTATTCGGTCAGCAACGTTGCGCCGATCAATGGCGTGAACTTGTGTTCAAAACAGGCACGTATGACCGCATTGGATGCCCCCACCCCCATGCAGGCTCCCACAAAAACATTGGTATCAATGACGATGCGCATTTATTAATGGTATCAGAAATGCCACCAAATTCAATACTAACTGATTGCACGTTTGACGGAGGGATTTTGTATAAGAAATTGGCCTGTAGCCCAGGTGTTACTTGCCAAAGCAGCTATTAAATATGAAGTATTTTCATGAAAAGCCATCAGTCATCGCACCTTTCAAGACCAGAGGATGGTCGCCCGTGGCCATCGCGCCGTGTACGGCTTCTTCTCCACTCTGTCGCGGAAGGTTTCAACACTGGCACGGGCCGGGTTGCGCTGTATCCGCATGGCAAACAAGTCTTCCAGCCCATGCGGGGCGATGATCTCAACATGAGCTTGAGGCCCGAGTGTCACGCCTATGCAGGTGGCGTACTCGGGCCAGCTTGCAATTGCATCCTCAAGCGAGTGCAAGGGCTCAACCGCATGTCCAAAGTAGCGCTCAAACCACGTATGGACGAAGGCTTGATTGGTCACCTCCCAGGGAACAGCAGGCTCACGAATCAGAAGAGCACTTCGCAACGTTTCATCCTGCATGGGCTGGGCCGATGGATCAAAGTACGCGACATCAACATCTGGAAGCACCGATGGATTTTCGTACCCGTGAAGATGATCCCATACGAGATTTCTGACGGCACCTGCGCCAATACACCAAGACTTGAGATGGAGCGCCTGCACCGCACGAAGCGCTGACATGAGCCAGGGAGACGATTGAACGAGACGCACGAGTTCTGCCCGGCGTTGAGATTCGTGTAGTGGGGGCATGCAATGTTGATGAAGGGTAAAGCGTTAATGCTCAGGAAACTCAGTCTATCGTCATGGCGTTTACTGAACCAGAGAAAACACATGGGCAGACACCGGCTGCTGGTGGAGATAGAGCCGATTCCGGGCAATACATTCGCGCAAGGCACCCGCTTTGACCGCCACCGCCTCACTGGCATGGTTGCCCACGGCGACCACGATTTCAACGCGATGCAGAAGCAGCGCTTCAAAGGCGTGTGCGGCCAGCGCCTTGACACAACGCAGGGCAATACCCTGGCGCTGCCTGGATTGCCGCACCCAATAACCCAGATTGCAGATGCGGTGTTGCGGCCGGATTTCATTCAAACCCGCGCCACCCAGAAAGTCACCGGTTTCTTGGCAGAAGACACCGTCATCGAAAGCGCCCCCCGCACTTCGGGCAGCATCACACACAGCAAACCATTCCAGTGCGTCGCGCTCGGAATAAGTGGTCGAGCACCAGGGCATCCAATGTCCTACTGTTTCAGTGGACTCAAGAACTGCGGCGACAAAAGCTGGCGCATCCGTGCTGAGAAACGGGCGCAAGACGAGGCCGTCAAAAGTCAGTGCGATGGCGTTCATTCTGATGGTTTCATGCGAGGTCTACAACAACAGGTCAAATTCCCATGGCCTTGACCAG
>JAQTSL010000358.1 GCA_028711355.1 Rhodoferax sp. | reverse complement strand
CCTTAACAGTGGACCAGACAACGTGGAGGCGCCATTTTCAATCAGATGCTGGTGGGCATGATGGAAACCCCTTGGTTGATTGGCGCAATTGTGGGCTATATTCCGCTGAAGCAACCCCTGCGGGTTGCTTATATCCACCAAGGAGCTCTATGAAAGTCAGTGACATCTTACGTATCAAAGGCGGCACCCTGTTTACCGCCAGTCCGGACCAACCGTTGATGAGCGCGCTGGTGCAAATGCAGGAACATGACATCGGTTCGCTGGTGGTCATGGAGCACGGTGAACTGGCCGGTATGGTGACGGTGCGTGAACTCACACAGGTGCTGGTCAAGTCCAACGGCAACATCAGCCAGACACTGGTGCGCAGCGCCATGGACGATGCCCCGCTGACCTGTACCAGCGAAACCGATATGGACGAGGTGCGTCGGATGATGCTCGACAAGCACGCGCGCTATATGCCGGTGATGAACAAAAAGACGCTGATGGGCGTCATCAGCTTCCACGACGTTGCGCGCGCGGTGGTGGACAGCCAGACTTTTGAGAACAAAATGCTCAAGGCCTACATCCACGATTGGCCCGAGGGTCAGGATCCGGCTGACGCGCCCAAGCTTTGATCTCACTGAGCGACGGTGCGCCACGCGGGTCGCTCGCGGATAATCCGGCCCCATGAGCGGCAATACCTTTGGAACCCTTTTCGCAGTCACCAATTTTGGTGAATCCCACGGCCCGGCCATTGGCTGCGTGATTGACGGCTGCCCGCCGGGGCTGGCGCTGTCCGAGGCTGACATCCAGCCTGACCTGGACCGGCGCCGCCCCGGTACCAGCAAGTTTGTGACCCAGCGCAACGAAGCCGATGCGGTGGAAATTCTGTCGGGTGTCTATCAGGGACAGACCACTGGCACGCCGATTTGCCTGCTGATCAAAAATACCGACCAGCGCAGCAAGGACTATGGCGACATCGCCCAGACTTTTCGCCCCGGTCACGCTGATTACGCCTATTTTCAGAAATACGGCCTGCGCGACCCGCGCGGCGGTGGCCGCAGCAGCGCGCGCTTGACCGCGCCGATGGTGGCTGCGGGGGCGGTAGCCAAGAAGTGGTTGTTTGAGCAATACGGCACGGTGTTTCGCGGTTGCATGACACAGGTGGGTGAGCTGCCGATTGCGTTTGAGTCGTGGCAGCACGTCGAAAAAAACCCGTTTTTCGCCCCGGTGGCCGATGTCGGGAAGCTGGAAGACTACCTGGCCGCGTTGCGCAAAGACGGCGACAGTTGCGGCGCGCGCTTGCGCGTGAGCGCATCGAACGTGCCGGCCGGTCTGGGTGAACCACTTTTTGACAAGATGGACGCTGACATTGCCTACGCCATGATGGGCATTAATGCGGTCAAGGGTGTGGAAATTGGCGCCGGTTTTGCCAGCGTGGCGCAGCGCGGCAGCACCCATGGTGATTCGCTTTCACCGCAAGGTTTCATGGGCAACAACGCCGGTGGCACGCTGGGCGGCATCACCAGCGGACAAGACCTGGAAGTGTCGGTGGCGATCAAGCCGACCAGTTCGATCCTGACGCCGCGCGCCTCCATTGACATCCACGGCAACCCGGTCGAGGTGGTCACCAAAGGCCGTCACGACCCGTGCGTCGGCATCCGCGCCACCCCTATTCTGGAGGCTATGTTGGCGCTGGTGGTGCTGGAGCACGCACTGCGCCAGCGGGCCCAGTGTGGCGCTGTGCGGCCAACTTTAGCGGCCATTGCGGGAACGGTGTTGTAAGCCTAGGACGATACAAAAATCGGCTTTTCGCCGGCCCGATATAAGCCAGTGATATAGCTAACAAAATCTGGCGTAGCCCCGCCAAACTGAGGATTGAAAATGAGTCCCCCCGAACTGCTGTCTCCGGCTGGCTCACTTGCCATGCTGGAAACCGCGCTGGCCTTTGGTGCCAACGCCATTTATGCCGGCCAGCCGCGCTATTCTTTGCGCGTGCGCAACAACGACTTTGGCGACATCGATGTCCTCAAGCAAGGCATTGATACTGCGCACGCCAACGGGGCCAAGTTCTTTCTGGTCAGCAACATCTTCCCGCATGGCAACAAGCTGCGCCATTACATCGACAACATGGCGCCGGTGATTGCGCTTAAACCCGACGCGATGATCATGTCCGACCCGGGCCTGATCATGTTGGTGCGCGAAACCTGGCCCGCGATGGCGATTCACCTGTCGGTGCAGGCCAACACCGTTAACTCGGCGGCGGTCAAGTTCTGGCAAGGTGTGGGCTTAAAACGCATCATCCTGTCGCGTGAACTGTCACTCGATCAAGTCGAAGAAATCCGTCAGGCCTGCCCCGACATGGAGCTGGAGGTGTTTGTGCACGGCGCGCTGTGCATCGCCTATTCGGGCCGCTGCCTGTTGTCGGGCTACTTCAACCACCGCGACGCGAATCAGGGCAGTTGCACCAACTCGTGCCGTTGGGATTACAAAACGCTGCCCGGCGTGGTGGATGCCTCGGGCGATCTGCTGACCCAGCAGGCAGCACGCGAGCGGGAAGACGAAGCGATTGAGCGCTCGCCCGCCGCCGATCAGGTTTATATGATCGAAGAAAGTCAACGCGCGGGCAGCTACCTGCCGATCGAAGAAGACGAGCACGGCACCTACGTGATGAACAGCAAGGACCTGCGCGCCATCGAGCACGTCCAGCGGCTGGTGGATATTGGCGTCGATTCACTCAAGATAGAAGGCCGCACCAAAAGCCCGTATTACGTGGCGCGCACGGTGCAAAGCTACCGCCGGGCGATTGACGATGCGGTGGCCGGGCGCGCGCTCAACCCAGAGTTGCTGGGCCAGTTGGAGGGCCTGGCCAACCGTGGCTACACCAGCGGTTTTTTTCAGCGGCACACGCCCGAGGCAACGCAAAACTACCTGCGCGGCTACTCGGAGTCGGGTCGCAGTCTGTATGTGGGTGATGCGGTCGCTTTTGATGAACCTCGCGGCCTGATGCAGGTGAACGTGCGCAACCGCTTTGCCGTGGGTGACTGGCTGGAGATCATTCACCCGGGTGGCAACAGCGATGTCATGCTTAACGCCATGGAAAACCTGGATGCCCAGTCGATCACCGTGGCCCCCGGCAGCGGCCACACGGTGTGGCTGCCTTTGCCTGAAAACGCTGTCGGCGCTTTTTTGGCGCGTTACGTCAATCCGCCCGAAGCGCTGGTGCCTGCTCAAGCACATTCAGGCACTCCTCCGGACCCTCTCCCAGAGGGGAACAGGAACTTGCCTGATGCTCCTGGGGGCACCCAGGTTTAAGGTAGTTTTAGGCCTCTAGACCTTATAGAATAAGCGCAAGCAGCTATTGATATGGAAGCAATTAGCATTCCGCCCGATGAAGTCACTTTGAGCGCCATTCGGGCCCAGGGGGCCGGTGGGCAAAATGTCAACAAGGTT
>JAQTSL010000357.1 GCA_028711355.1 Rhodoferax sp. | reverse complement strand
GAATTTGGTCACGTTTATCGACCGGCGCAATTGGGTCTGCAAGCCATTGGCCAACACGAGCCGATGCCGGGCGTTCAGGCCAGTGTGGGGGTGTGGGAGCACTGGCTGGCGCGCCTCAAAGTGGGTGCCAGCATTGCGTTTGTCGATGCACGCGGCGCACGCCGCCATTTGGTGGTCACCCGCTGCGGGCCGCTAGGGGCGGTGGCCGAATGCCTGCGCAGCGCGTACATCACGCCCGAAACCGTGCTGGTGCTGGAGCGCCCGCATGGCAAAAAGCAGCATTCCAGCCTGGTCTGCCACATCGAAAACACGCCTGGCGTATTGCGCCTGGCGCCCAACGATCGCCTGCTGCTGACGCGCCCGGATGCCGCCAACCAGCCAGACGATGAATTTGCCCAAGATACGCTGACCCGCTTGCCACGGGTGCCGTGCACGCTGGGTGCTGTGATTGATCAGGTCAAGGTGGGTGAGCGTGTCTGGTTTGACGATGGCCGCATCGGCGGTGTGGTGCGCCAGGTGCAGGCTGACGCGCTGGAAATTGAAATCACGCAGGCCAGCCCCGAGGGTGACAAACTCGCTGCTGACAAAGGCATCAATTTGCCCGACAGCGCGCTTGATTTGCCCAGCCTGACGCCCAAAGACCTGGAAGACTTGGCCGTGGTGGTGCAACGGGCCGATATGGTCGCGTTGTCGTTTGTGCAACTGCCTCAGGACATCACGGCTTTGCGCGTTCAGCTCAAGCGCTTGCAGCGCGAAGACCTGGGGCTGGTCCTGAAGATCGAAACCCGTCAGGGTTTTGAGCGTTTGCCAGACTTGATGCTGGCTGCCATGGCAGCACCGCAGGTTGGCATCATGATCGCACGGGGTGACCTGGCGGTGGAATGCGGTTTTGAGCGCATGGCCGAGGTGCAAGAAGAAATCTTGTGTTGTGCCGAGGCAGCTCACCTGCCGGTGATCTGGGCAACGCAGGTGCTAGAGACGCTGGCCAAGACCGGGCGACCCAGCCGCGCCGAGATTTCTGATGCCGGACTGGGCGTGCGGGCTGAATGCGTGATGCTCAACAAAGGCCCTTTCATCACCGATGCCATCAAGACGCTGGACGACATCTTGCAACGCATGGCGGGGCATCAACAAAAAAAGCGCAGCTTGTTGCGTGCATTGCAGTCTTGGCAAGACTGCGCTGCGCCGGAGTTACCGCCCGCGGGTTGAACTGTCGGTTTGCGAATCGGGCTTGGGCAAGTTTGCCACCTGCGCGCTCAGGTCCAGCAGACGCAGTTTGCTGGCGTAGTAGCGGTCCAGGCGCCATTCGGCCAGGATTTCGAGCGCCAGCAGGAAGTGAGGGTAGTCCAACTGGTAAAGCTGAGGTACTGAAATGACTCCTTCACTTTCCAGCGCCAGCACCAGTGCAGAAATAATTTGCGAGTCGGCGTCGGAAGGGTTGGCCTGAATGAGTTTGCGAGCCTTTTTGATGGCGATCATGATGATGTCCGAGTAGTCTGAAGAGGGCGGGATTCCCAGGCCAAACGAAAGTTCGCCCTGGGGACGCTCCAGAGCGCCTGGCCCGCGCGATGTAACAAAGCTAAGGATAACCCTGTAAACCGCTTGCTTGTGTGAATATTTCGTGACGTTCGCATGACAAGCGTGCTCTGCTATCCCATTTGGCAATACAGTGATGTCTTGACCGGAGCTTGCCCATGACCACAATCTCACAGCCCACCGCACGCGCCTTGCTACGCCAGATGTTTGATGCTGCGGTAGCCGCTGCCCAACCGGCTTTGTGCCTGCCTGTGCACCTGCCGCCGCCACCCAAAGGCCGTACCGTGGTGATCGGCGCTGGCAAGGCCTCGGCCGCCATGGCGAGCGCGGTGGAGGCGCACTGGCCCGGCCCGCTGCAAGGCCTGGTGGTCACCCGTTACGGCTACGAGCAGCCGTGTCAGCGCATCGAAATTGTGCAGGCGGCGCACCCGGTACCCGATGCGGCCGGTCTGGCGGCCACGCAGCGCATCCTGCAAAGCGTGCAAGGACTGACGGCAGATGACCTGGTGATGGCCTTGATTTCCGGCGGCGGCTCTTCGCTTTTAATAGCGCCTGGCGCAGGCCTGACGCTCGCTGACAAGCAAAAAATCAATCAGGATTTACTGACCTGCGGAGCCACTATTGCAGAGATGAACTGCGTGCGTCGGCACCTCTCCGCCATCAAGGGCGGCCGTCTGGGCGCGGCGTGTTACCCGGCGCGGCTGGTCACGCTGCTGATCTCCGACGTGCCGGGCGACGCACCGGCCGACATTGCCTCTGGCCCCACGGTGGGCGATGCCAGCACCTGCGCCGATGCACTGACCATCGTGCAGCGCTACCAGCTTGCGCTGTCCCCGGCCGCCCGCGCGTTGCTGGAAAGCGGCGCGGGTGAAACCGTCAAACCCGGCGCTGCACGGCTGGCCAACAGCAGCGTGCGCCTGATCACAGCGCCCCAAATAGCCCTGGAAGCCGCCGCCGTCGTTGCGCAGGCCGCCGGCATTACGCCCTACATTCTGGGCGACAGTCTGGAAGGCGAAGCACGCGACGTGGCACAGGTGCTCGGCGGCATCGCACGCCAAGTGGTGCTGCACGGCCAGCCGTTCACCAAGCCATGCGTGCTGCTGTCAGGTGGCGAAACCACCGTCACGCTGCACGGCCAAGGCCGTGGCGGGCGCAACGTGGAGTTTTTGCTGGCGCTGGGTCTGGCGCTGGCCGATGTACCCGGCATTTACGCGCTGGCCGGTGACACCGACGGCGTCGATGGCATCGAAGAAATTGCTGGCGCCCTGCTGACCCCGGACACGCTGGATCGCGCTTGGGCGCTGGGCCTGAGCCCGCGCACTTTTCTTGACAACAACGATGCACACAGCTTCTTTCAAACCCTGGGAGACAGCATCATCACCGGCCCGACGTTGACTAACGTGAATGACTTTCGGGCGATTCTGATGGCCTGATCGCTTGAGGTTCCCTCATAAGGTGTCATCCCGGACCCGATCCGGGACCCAGTTCGTCCGCGGATAAGAACAGCGCTGTTTCAAAGTCCCTTCGCGGTTCGAACCGGCAGCAAAAACCAGGCATAGGCCAACGTCTGCACCGCCAGCAGCGCGCCCAGCGTCCACCGAAACGCATCGGCGCGCGCCAGCCCAAAGCCAGTGCCCAGGTCCAGCGCTGCGCCAATGCCCCACTGCAAGCCAAAGGCACCGACAAACACCAACAGGTTCAACGCGGTGTTGACGCGCCCCGACAGCGCCACCGGAAACAGCGCACTGAGCTGCGAATAAGCGATGTTGCTCAGGCTAAACGAGATGCCCAACAGCGGCCACAGCCAGATCGGCGCTGCCAGGTTCAGGATGATCGCCAGTTCAGCCACCAGTGCCAGGCCCATGCCGGTACTCAATAGCAGCATCGGCGGGATGCCACGGCGCGCC
>JAQTSL010000356.1 GCA_028711355.1 Rhodoferax sp. | reverse complement strand
GCAAGGTCTCAGGATTCTGGCGATCAGCACCGCCCACAGGTAGTGTGCTGGGCGCTTGGGTGCCACGGTATCGGGCGTGGGTGGGGCAGCCTCACCTTGCGGCATCACCCCAAGTACGCCCTGAGCCGCCATAGCTGGCCCGGACTGCGCCGTGGCCAGCGGCATCGCCGCGGCCTGAGCCAGAGCCGTAACCGCAGCCCGCAGCGGCGAATTCGGTGCCAGCACACCAAAATAGCGATGCCGATGCGTGCGTGGTGGCGGCACCAGGGCAGCGATACGGGCTATCAACTCCAGCGGTGTGAGCGTGATCTCGTCTGCTTTTGTGCCACGCTTGTCACTGGTGGGCTCGCTGCGCTGTTTTGCGCAGTGGTTGGCACGGCCGGCCTTGCCCCACACCGATGACACCTCGGGAAAGCTCTTGATGATCTTGTTTTGCGTTTGCAGCAGTTCGGCGACTTTGGTGATGGACATGCCCTCAACTTTTATAACGCAGATGCGCTAAAGTGCCTGTCAAACCTACAATCCATTCATGACAGCGACACCTGCAAGCGCTGGCTTCGCGCCCCTTGCCCGCCATCGACAGTTTGCTGGCTGCCACCGCCTTACAACACCATCTGTCTTTGGTCACACGCAACGTCAAAGACTTCGCTGGCCTGGGCATTGAGGTCATCAACCCGTGGGCGTTTGACGCATCGACTTGAGGATGCTGTTGATTATGTAGTGCTTACTCGGTGCGCACCACAAAGCGAAGTTGTGCAAACCTTCCACGTCCATCCATCGCCGTCAGGGTCTGGTCACCGCCTTGCAGTTTCAGGTGCAGCGGGCTTGCCACGGAATCACTTTGCCCTGCGACCTGCCCGTTGAGCAACCATGTGAGCCCGTCACGTGCGCCCACGGCGGTCAGCTTCAAGGCAACGCTGTGTTGACCGGGCACCGGTCGCAGCACACTGCCAGGCTCCAGCCCCACAATGCGCAGACCCGCCTCCGCGCTGCGCGGGGCGCAGGCGGCAAGCCAAGGCCAGGTTTCGGCCACTTGGCGTTGTGCAGGTTCGATCCAGGGTGCCAGCAGGGTGGGCCAATGGACCAGTTCAACACGCTCGATGGCCGTCAGCGCCTTGGGGGCGCAATCGGGGCGCAAGCGCCGCTGGTGCGGCCTGTCCAGCCACGCCACTTCAAGCAGACTGCCACTTTGCAAGCGGTCTGGCAGCGTGGGTGGCGCGGCCCCGTCCAGCGTCCAGGCCATGCGCTTTTGCAGGCAATGCTCAGGCGCGGTACTGGCCTGTGCCAAGCCCAACGGCCAGCAGATCGACACCGCTTTAACCCCCGCCGGCACCTGGCGTGGGCCCAGTTGCTGGCGTAACACACTGGGCCCCAGTGCGGCGGCCAGGTCTTTGAGCAGGGGCGCGGCACTGTTGGCTCCAAAGTGGCCAGGGTTGGGTGTGCCGTCGGGCCGACCAATCCAGATACCCAGTGTGTAGCGGTCGGTCACGCCTATCGCCCAGGCATCACGAAAACCAAAACTGGTGCCGGTCTTCCAGGCGATACGCTGCTCGCTTTCGCGAAAGGGGGTGCCGGGGCGGCCCCCGTTCTCCAGAATCTCGCGCACGATGAAGGCGGCCCCGGCACTCATCAGCCGCGCCTCCAATAGCGGCTCGTCAGGCCTGAGACGTGGTCGCCCGGCCACGCCACCACGTGCCAAGGCCGTGTAGGCCCCCACCAGTTCTTCCAGACTGGTGCTGCCCCCGCCCAGAATCAGGCTCAAGTTCGGACTGGCGTTGGCCGGCATGCGCAGCCGCAACCCGGCCTGGCGCAACTGTGCCGCAAAGCGCTCCGGGCCAATGCGGTCCAGCATCTCGACGGCGGGCACGTTGAGCGAACGCTGCAGGGCCTCACTCAGGCTGACCGGGCCGGAAAAATCCGCCTGAAAATTGCCAGGCGCATAGCCGCCAAAGTTCTGTGGCGCGTCAATCAGCAGGCTCTCGGAATGCACCAACCCCTGATCCAGGGCCATGGCATACAAAAATGGCTTCAGTGTGGAGCCCGGCGAGCGAAAGGCCCGCACCATGTCCACATGGGCCGCGCGGCGGGGGTCTGAAAAATCAGCCGAACCGGCATAACCCCGCACTTGCAGATTTTGGTTTTCCACCACCAGGGCGGCAATCGACACGTGGTCGGGCAAGCTGCTCACCCGGTCCAGCAACACTTGCTCCAGGCGTGCCTGCAGACCCGCGTCCAGCGTGCTTTGGATCAATGCCGGGCCATCCGGTTGGCGCTGCTGGCGCAGGCGCTCTGCCGCCAGTGGGGCCAACCAGTTGGCCCGCTGTGCGGGTGCAAAGACCCGCTCCAAACGGGCATCTGCCACCGTGGCGGCATCCCACACCCCAAGCTGCCGCATACGTTCCAACACCTTGTCGCGTGCACCCTGGGCTCGCATCGGCCCATTTCTGTCAACCCGGTCGGGTCGCAGGCGTGACGGGCTTTGCGGCAGCGCCGTCAGCAGCGCGGCCTCGGCATGGGAGAGCTCGCGTGCCGATTTCCCCAGGTAGGCCCGGCTGGCCATTTCCACACCTTCGATCATGCCGCCCATCGGGGCCTGGTTCAGATACAGCGTGAGGATTTCCTTCTTGCTCAGGTGCAGCTCCAACTGCAGCGCACGCAGCAGTTGCCGCAGTTTGACCGCCAGGCCACGGCTCTGGGTGGCGTTCAGCGCCGGATCAACCAGCCGAGCCACCTGCATGGTCAGCGTGGAGCCGCCCGACACGATATGCCCATAGCGCAGCCATTGCCAGGCCGCACGGGCCAGCGCCCAGGGGTTGATGCCGACATGGTAGTCAAACCAGCGGTCTTCATAGTGCAGCAGGGCTTGCAGATAGAGAGGCGAGACCGCATCGGGCGTGACCGGGTGGCGCAACACCCCGTCCACGCTGGGCCAGCTTCGCAGTGGCGAGCCGTCTTGCGCCAGCACCACCAGGGTGGACTGGGCGCTGGCGGTCTGCGTCGCATCCGGGCTGGCCATGCGCGGCAAGGGAAACACCCGATCCAGAAACCAAACACCCACAAGCAGCGCAGCCGCCCCCCAGATCGCCTTGCGCCAGGGCATTCGCCAACAGCCTCCCAGGATCATGGTGTGCTGTGTTTGTCCACCACAGTGATGTCGGCCTCGGCCTTGCCGATTCCGCGGATTTCGGGCCGGTACATGTCCTCGGCAAATGGCGCGGGCACCACATAGCGGCCAGGGGTGACGGCACGCACCAGGTAGAACAGGTCCAGCACATCGCCACCGAGTTTGGCAGCGACCACAAAGCGGTCGTCCCGGTACTCGGTGTGCAAGATTCGCCCACTGGCGTTGGCGCTGGCGATGTTCACACCCTCCACCTTGAACTCACCGGCCTGGGGTCCCTGGCTGAGGTTAAGGTTCTCAACTTCAAAGCCAGCGGGAATACGATCCACCACCAGACCGTC
>JAQTSL010000355.1 GCA_028711355.1 Rhodoferax sp. | reverse complement strand
GGCCTGCTGGCTGGGCGCGAAACGCGCTACATGGAGCACGAGCTGCCATTTGGCGAGCTGGCGCTGGTTTGCCCCGACGGCCAGATCGTGCACCCGCTGGACTGGCAGAGCGTTCGCCCGCTGGCGCTGCTGAAAAACCTGCTGCGCCTGACCGCGCCCAACCCCGGCGCCATGACCGGCCCCGGCACCAACAGCTATCTGGTCGGCGACCCGACGACCGGTTTCGTCGCGATTGACCCCGGCCCAGCCGACGATGCCCATCTGGACACACTCTGGCGCGCGGCCGGTGGTGACATCCGCCTGATCGTCTGCACCCATTCGCACCCGGACCACTCACCCGGCGCGCGTCCGTTGCAGGCGCTGTGCCGTGCCGCCGGCCAGACGGTGCCACCTATTCTGGGCCTGCCAAGTGCGGCCACAGCACGCGCCGCCAGCGCTTTCACGCCCGATAGAGTACTACAGAATAATGAGCTGCTTGCGCTTTATCCGAAAGGGCTGGAGGGTGATTTAGCTTATAACTCTGGGCATACGCTGCGGGTGGTTTACACCCCCGGCCACGCCGCCAACCACCTGTGCCTGGTGCTGCTGCAAGACGGCCTGCTGTTTTCCGGTGACCACATTCTGAACGGCAGCACCACGGTGGTGGACCCGCCCGACGGCGACATGAACGACTACCTGGTGTCATTAGACCTGCTTCGGGCGCTGTGCCTTGAGCACAAAGTGCATTTCATCTTGCCGGCGCACGGCCACGCGATGGGTGGTCCGGGCAACGAGGCGCTGGGCGTCATTGACCAGCTCAAAGCACACCGCCTGGCGCGCGAGGCCAAGGTGCTGGCTGCCATGCAGCAGCAACCGCAGGGCACACTGGACGACTGGCTGGCGCTGGTCTATGACGACGTGCCCACGCGGCTGTGGCCGGTGGCCAAACGCTCGCTGCTGGCGCACGTGGCGCGGCTCGAGTCGATGCAACCATGAGCGATCTGGCGAAGTCGTCTGGCGAGCGCTTGGCCAAGCGGGTGGCGCATCTGAGGCAATGCTCGCGTCGCGAGGCCGAGCAACTGATCGAAGGCGGCTGGGTACAGGTCAATGGCGTCGTCGTTGAAGAGCCGATGGTGCGCGTCACCGACCAGTCCATCGTGATCGACGCCAACGCCAGCCCGATGACGCTCACTGACGTGACACTGCTGCTGCACAAACCACCCAGTTTTGACGCCATGGCGCCGCTGGGCGTGGCGGGCAGGCGTATCAAACCGGCGCAGCAACTGTTGCAGCCCGACACGCATTGGGCGCAAGACGAGGCCGGCCAGCGCGTGCTCAAACACCACCTTGCCAAGCTCACGGCGGGGGTGCCACTTGAGACCGCCGCCAGCGGGCTGGTGGTGTTCACGCAAGACTGGCGCGTGCTGCGCAAGCTGACCGAGGACGCGGCCTTCATCGAGCATGAATTCGTGGTTGAAGTACAGGGCGAGGTCAGCCCGCAGGCGTTGCACCACGTCAACGCGCTGGGCGTCATGGAAAAGTTGCCGCCGTTCAAGGCCAGCGTCAACAGCACCAGTGAGGGCATCACCCGGCTGCGCTTTGCCGTCAAGGGTACACACCTGGGGCTGATCGCCTACCTGTGCGAGCGCGCCAACCTGCACATTCTGAGCATGAAGCGCCTGCGCATCGGGCGCGTCACGCTCGCCCATCTGCCGCTGGGGCAGTGGCGGTATTTGATGGAAGGTGAGCGATTTTGAAGCGGTGACATGCAACGCATGAAACCCTTTCCAACTATTCAGACTGAGTCCGTTGAACCCGCGCAGTGGCTGGCATTGGCGGCCTCCTCATGCTGGAGTACCAGAAAACGAAGTTTCGGCGAAGCCAAATCGTCGGCCGCCAATGCCAGCCACTGCGCTAGCCGCCGCAAGTTGCAAAAGCGGATACCGACAAAGACAAAACAATTCACTTAGTGATATAGTTGACGCATGAACCGAACATTCAAAACACGCTATTTCGCGAAATGGATGGGTAAAACAGAGCTGACCAATGATGCCTTGTGCGCTGCGGTGACAGAAATGATTGCCGGCTTGGTGGATGCTGATCTTGGCGGTGGTGTGATCAAAAAGCGCATTGGGCTGGCAGGTCACGGTAAACGAGGTGGTGCCAGAACGCTGATCGCTACCCGACAGGACAATCGATGGTTTTTTGTTTTTGGTTTTGAGAAAAATGACCGGGCCAACATCAGCCACCATGAATTAGAAGCGCTACAAGACCTCGCACAAGACTTGTTAACCAGAACTGATGCACAACTCGATACTGCGGTTCAAGCCCATACCCTGGAGGAAATTTGCCATGACCAGTAAAACCCAGCCCACGGCCAAAAGCCCGATCTTTGCTGCCGTCCATGACACAGCAGCGGGCTTGCATCAATTGGGCTTTATCGATCAGCGCAAGATGCGTCAATATGACGCGTTATGCATCAACCCGATTGCGGATTACGACAGCAGCAGAATCCGCTCACTGCGTGATCGGTTCCAACTAAGCCAGGCGGTGCTGGCAGCGTTACTCAATACCAGCCTATCGACCGTGCGTCAATGGGAAATTGGTGACAAGCACCCAAGTGGCTCGTCACAAAAGCTACTTGACTTACTGGAACGCAAAGGGATTGAAGTACTGATTTAAGCAGTTTTAGGGCGTTGATACGCTCCCATCAAAACCTTTGAAAACAGGCCGAACTGGTTAAACCCGCACAGCGGCAGCTTTTGGCGGCCTCCTCATGCTGGAGTACCAGAAAACGAAGTTTCGCCGAAGCCAAATCATCGGCCGCCAAAAGCTGCCGCTGCGCTAGACGCCATCGCGCAGGTCACCATCCGTTTTTCAAATGAGTATTTGACAATCCGGCCTCGGTTTTCTTCCGAAGATGCCTGCGCACCATCACACCCCAAACAACTGCCCGCGCGCCGCGTCGGTGATGGCCAGCACACACGGGTGGCTGATGCGCCGCTGCACCGACACCGCGTAAAACTCTTCCACCAGCTCGTCGGTACGCCCCAACACCTGCACGCCAAACTGGGCGCAGGTCTCATCCTCCAGCACGGTCGGGGCCATAAACACGCCCTGCCCTTCGCGGCCAAAGGCTTTCAGCAACGCCGCGTCGTCAAATTCACCGACTACCGCCGGCGCAATCTGGTGTTTGGCAAACCAGCCTTCCAACTGCTGACGCACTGACGCGTTGGCGCCGGGCACCAGCATCGGCACGCCGTCCAGACTGGCCGGAAAGGCACCACGCACGCGCGCCAGCAGCTTTGGGGCGGCAAAAAAACTCATGGCGCTGCGCCCCAGCGCGTGGTTGAAGGCTTTGACACTGACGCGCTTGGGCATCGGCTCGTCGGCAATCACCAGGTCCAGCCGGTGCAGCGCCAGGGCCGCCAGCAGATCGTCAAACTTGCCCTCGCTGGCCAGCAACTTGACCGGCTGATTGATTGACAGCGCC
>JAQTSL010000064.1 GCA_028711355.1 Rhodoferax sp. | reverse complement strand
CAAGGGCAACATTGATTTGGTTCGAGCTGAGGCGCTGTTGAAAGAACAGGGCGAGCACATTCCGTTTGGCATGATCACCGTGACCAACAACACCGGCGGTGGTCAGCCGGTGTCGATGGCCAACATCCGCGCCTATGCGGCGCTGCTCAAGAAGTACGGCAAGCCGTTCATCATGGACGTGTGCCGCTTTTCTGAAAACGCCATGTTCATCAAGATGCGCGAGCCGGGCTATGAAAACACGCCGATCAAGACCATTGTGCAAGAGATGTTCAGTTATGCCGACGGTGCCACCATGAGCGCCAAGAAAGACGGCATGGTCAATATCGGCGGCTTTATCGTGCTGCGCAGTGAAGAGTGGATGGACGCGGTGCGCAACGTGCTGATCATGACCGAAGGTTTTCCCACTTACGGTGGCCTGGCCGGGCGCGACCTGGAAGCCTTGGCCGTGGGGCTGGAAGAGGGTATGCAAGAGGATTACCTGCGCTACCGCTTGCGCACGGCAGAATATCTGGGCGAGCGCCTTGAGGCCGCAGGCGTGGGCTTTGTCAAACCCACTGGTGGGCATGCGGTTTACATCGATGCGCGCACCGTGTTGCCGCATATGCCGATCGCCCATTACCCGGCTTGGGCGCTGTGCAACGCGCTCTACTTGGAGGGTGGTATTCGCGGGGTGGAAATTGGCTCGGTGATGTTTGGCAAACGCCTGGCCAACGGCACCGAAACCTATCACAGCATGGAGCTGGTGCGCCTGGCTTTCCCCCGGCGCATGTACACCCAAAGCCACTTTGACTACGCCGCCGAGGTGATTGCCGAGGTCAAAGAAAAGTCGAGCAGCATTGGTGGGGTCAAGATCACCAAACAGCCGCAATTTTTACGGCACTTCACCTGTGAATGTGCTTGGGTAGGGTAACGCTTGCAGGGATGCTGTAGGCCTTACCCGCCCGGTGTGTAAAGGTCTGGGCGCGTTAGGCGGTGCGCTCAAAAATGGCCGCAATACCCTGACCACCGCCGATACACATGGTGACCAACGCGTAGCGGCCGCCGATGCGCTCGAGCTCATACAGCGCCTTGACAGTAATCAGCGCGCCGGTCGCGCCGATTGGGTGGCCCAGCGAGATGCCTGATCCGTTGGGGTTGACTTTGGCTGGGTCCAGCCCGAGGTCGCGGCTGACCGCGCAGGCTTGCGCTGCAAAGGCTTCGTTGGCTTCGATCACGTCCAGGTCGGCCACCGTCAAACCGGCTTTTTTGAGCGCCAACTGCGAAGCCGGCACCGGGCCAATACCCATGTACATCGGGTCCACCCCCGCGTGGGCATAGGCCACCAGACGCGCCAGCGGCTTCAGGCCGCGTGCTTTGGCGGTGGCGGCTTCCATCAGCACCACAGCGGCGGCGGCGTCGTTGATGCCCGACGCATTGCCAGCGGTGACGGTGCCGTTTTCTTTCTGGAAGGCAGGTTTGAGCTTGGCCAGGTCAGCCAGGGTGCAGTTGGGGCGGTAGTGCTCGTCGGTGTCAAAAATCACGTCGCCTTTGCGACTCTTGAGCGTGATCGGCATGATCTGGCTTTTAAAGTAACCGGCTTCAATGGCGTGTTGCGCCCGGTTATGGCTGGCCAGCGCCAATTGGTCCTGGTCTTCACGGGTAATGCCCCATTTGGCTGCAATGGCCTCGGCGGTGACACCCATGTGCACCACGTGAAACGGGTCGTGCAAGGCACCGACCACCATGTCGACCATTTTGGTGTCGTTCATGCGCGCACCCCAGCGCATGTTCAGGCTGGCGTAGGGTGCGCGGCTCATGCCCTCGGCACCTCCACCAATGGCAATGTCGGCATCACCCAAAATAATGCTTTGCGCTGCGCAGACGATGGCTTGCAGGCCCGAGCCACACAACCGGTTGACGTTGAAGGCGGGCACACTTTGGTCGCAGCCACCGTTGATCGCCGCCACGCGTGACAGGTACATATCCTTGGGCTCGGTGTTGACAACGTGGCCAAACACCACATGACCAACCTCGTGGCCTGCCACTTTGGCACGGGCCAGCACCTCGCGCACGATTTGCGCGGCGGTTTCGGTCGGGGCCATGTCTTTCAGGCTGCCGCCATAGGTGCCAATCGCGGTACGTGCACCACTCACAATCACAACTTCACGGGTCATAGAAAACCTCCAGGGTTTGGGTTGAAAACGCTGCATCTTAGCCCGGCAGCAGGCCGGCGCGCGGGTGAGCGTTGGCGAACTTCAGCCACGCACATCGGCTACCGGTTCGTGACCAAAGTCGGGTTGGTTCAGGTACGCCAGCACGCGTGCGGCTGCGTCCTGCGCCGTACTGAGCCGACCCGACGCTTTGAGGTGGGCAAAACTGACTTGATCCGGAAAGTCTGCGGGCGTGGCGTGGCGCAGTTGGTCTTGCATATCGGTGTCGATCACGCCAGGCGCCAGCGAGCAGACGCGGGCACCGTTGGCCACGCGCGCTTCATCCAGCGCCAGACACCGGGTGAAATGGTCCAGGCCGGCTTTGGCGGCGCAATAGGCTGCCTGCGACGCCATCGCACGGCGCCCCAGCCCGGACGAGATGTTGAGCACCCGGCGTAGCGCCTGACAGCGCTGTGTGGCGGCCAGAAATGCGGCGCTCAGCAGCATCGGTGCTTCCAGGCCTACGCGCAGCGCCAGAGTGAGGTCGGCTGGTGTGACAGCGCTCATTGGTTTGATAGCAGGAATGACGCCGGCGTTGTTGATCAGTGTGATGCTGCTCAGTGGCGTTAGGTCTTGCGCCTGCAGCCAATCGTGTAACCGTACTGCGACCGGGGCTGCGTCGGCCAGATCGGCCTGCCACTGCGTCAGTGCGACCGAATAGCCGCGCGCCGCCTCGGCCAGCGTAATGTTTTGCTGGCGTGAAATGCACAGCAGTTGATGCCCGGGCAGTAGCAGTTGTTGGGCCATTTGCAAGCCCAGGCCGCGCGACGCGCCGGTGATGATGGTGAGGTGTTTGTTCATGACATGACAGCAATCAAAAAAATCAGCAGGAGGTGTCGTTATGATGCGACTCAACAGCAGTCTTACTTTACAAGGAAAAAAATATGCAAGTCCTGATTCGCACCGACAACCACATTGAAGGCAGCGACGCTATGGCGCAGTGGGCCACCACCAGCATCAAAGAGGCGCTGACGCGCTTGAGTGGCCAGATTACCCGCGTCGAGGTTCATCTGAGCGATGAAAGCGCTGGTAAAAAAAGCACCGCCGAGCACATTCAGTGCACGATGGAAGCACGCCTAGAAGGCCATCAGCCGCTGGCGATCAAGCATCACGGCGCCAATTTGAATCAGGCGATCGAGGGGGCAACCGAAAAATTGGGCCGCCTGATCGACAGCACGCTCGGGCGCACCGCCAAGGCTTAGCTAAAAATCAAAACGAGGTCGTTCACAGTGATCCGGGCCCCGCTTGGCTTTCTTGCAGCAGGCGTTGCACCGTGGCGCACAATTCGTTCACGTCGTTGGGCTTGTGAATCAGTGCGCGAGCCCCTGCGGCCAACGCCTGGCGCTCGATTTCTGGTGTAACGTAGCCAGAAGCCAGCGCCACCCACAGGGCCGGGCGCAGCCGGGCCACGTCGCGCATCAAATCGACGCCGCTGTAGCCGGGCATATTGAAGTCGGTCACCAGCAAGTCGCACCGGGTGCTGGGGTCGGCCAGGGTCAGCAAAGCTTGTTTGGGATCGGTGAACGTAACCACCGTGTAGCCTTTGCGGGTGAGCAAGCGCTTGACCAAAAAGACCAACGCCTGGTCGTCATCCACGTACATCACACGCTGGCCCAGTCCCGGCATGACAGGCTTGGCCGAGGCGGCTACAGGCGGCGTTGCTTCACCTGACGGGGCAGTGGGTGTATCGGGTACCGGGAACAACAGAGTGAAGGTGCTGCCAACACCGGGCACACTTTGAAGTTGCACGTTGCCATGGTGCGAGCGCATGATGCCATGTACCACCGACAAGCCCAAACCGGTGCCTTGTCCCACCGGTTTGGTGGTAAAAAATGGTTCAAACACGCGTTGTTGGATCTCCGGGTCGATGCCACAGCCGGTGTCTGAAACACAAAGCCAGACATGCTGGCCAGGCAGCCCCCCGTGGCGCTCGGCGTCATCATCGGCACTGCGCAAGGCGTAACCCAGTTCAATCCGAATCGTGCCGGGTGTGTCACCGATGGCGTGAATCGCGTTGGTGCACAAGTTCAGCAACACCTGCTCAATCTGGGTGGCATCGGCCAGCACTGCTGGTGTGTGGGGTGCGATGTCCAGGGCAATATTCACCTGCGGTGGCAGCGTGACCTTGAGCAGTCGCGTGGTTTCTTGCACTACTTCGGCCAGGCATAACGGGGTGCGCATGGGCGGGTCGTTTCGGCTAAAAGTCAAAATCTGGCGAACCAGATCGCGCGCGCGTCGGCCAGCCTTGTCAATTTCGGCCAAGCTGGTGGCCACCGCCGTGTCGGCTGGGGCATCTTCACGGGCCAACTCCACGTTGCCCAATATCGCACCAATGATGTTGTTGAAATCGTGCGCAATACCACCTGCCATCGTGCCAATGGCCTGCATTTTCTGCGACTCGCGCAGTTGTGCCTCCAGCGCGTCACGATGAGCCTGCATTTTTTTCCGGGCGGTCAGATCGTGGATAAACAGCGTCATGATGTCGCCATTGGCATGCCGTTCACGCGACAGACTGACGTCCAGCACCACCTTTTGGCCATCTTGTTGCAGGCCGTTCAATTCGCCCAACTGCATCGATACGGACTCGCCAAGCGTGCCCAGGGTCAGCTCCAGCGCAGGTAGAAAACGGGTCACCAGTTGCCCCTGCGCCTGTTCTGTGGAGCAGCCAAACAGACGGGTGGCCGCCGGGTTGAAAACGGTAATGCGCTGGGCCGCGTCCACACCAACGATAGCGTCTAGCGACGAATCAATGATGGCAGCCAGGCGGCCGCGACTGCCCATCAGTTCCAGATTGCTCTGGCGCAGGGTATGCGCGGCTTGTTCTAGCGCCAGGCGTTGTGCGATCTGTGGGCCTTGGTCGATGATGGCGCAAATAAACTGCGCAGCACCGTCCTGCGCGTCGTCGATGTGGGCAATATGCAGGTCGCCCTCGACCCTGCCATCGACGCCGCTGTGGATCGTCAGCTCGGTGAGCATTGCCACACCTTGCTGGTGTGCCTGCACAAAACCTTGCTTGACACGTTGCAGGTCAGACGCGTTGAAAAGTGGCAAGAGATAAGTCGGTGGCGGATCGCTCTCAAGCGGCTGCAGCAGGGCCAGCGCTTGCGCGTTGGTCTGCAATATCTGGCCGCCTTCAAGCACCACCATCAGTGCCAGGGGCAGGTTGGAAAAAAGTGTGACAAAGCGCTCGTAAGCGCTTTCGGCTGCGCTCTGGCTAAAGCGCAACGCCTTGTTCTGAATTTCCAGTTCAGCCTGGTAATGCCGCAGATCGTGTGCTTGTCGGTTGGCGGGTGCTGGAGAGGTCAGAGCGCCGCGCTGGCGCCGCGGTCCGCCCAACCGATGTTGCAGCCGGCTGGCATTGACTGCAGCAGGCCTTGAGGCGGGCGGGGTCTGCTTCATGCGTACGGCTTACAACGCGCGCAGCTTGTCCAGCGCCAGTTGCAGCGTTTCATCTTTTTTTGCAAAACAAAACCGCACGGTTCGTTGGTCAAATGCGTTGCCGTAAAAGGCCGACAGGGGAATTGCCGCGACGCCAATTTCAGCGGTTAACCACTGGCAGAACTGGGCCTCTGGCAGGTCATTGATGGCACGCGTGTTGACACACTGAAAATATGTGCCTTGACAGGGCAACAGTTGCAAGCGGGTCTGCGCCAGCCCGGCCCGAAACAGGTCGCGCTTGCGCTGGTAAAAGTTGCTCAAGCCCAGGTAGGGCGTTGGGTCGCCCAGGTAATCGGCCAGCGCGTACTGCACCGGCGTGTTGACGGTGAACACGTTGAACTGGTGCACTTTGCGGAATTCATCTGTGAGCGCCTTGGGTGCGGCCACGTAGCCCACCTTCCAGCCGGTCACATGAAAGGTTTTGCCAAAACTTGATACCACCACAGCACGTTCGGCCAGACCGTCAAAGCGCGCGGCGCTGTGGTGCTGCGCAGCGTCATAGACCATGTGTTCATAGACCTCGTCGCTGATCAAAATGATGTCTGTAGGAGCCAGTAACTTTTCCAACTGCTGCATTTGCAGCATAGACCAAGTGGTGCCGCTGGGGTTGTGCGGGGAGTTGACGACGATCGCCCGGGTGCGTGGCGTGATGGCGTCGGCAATGCGGTCAAAGTCGGGGGCAAATGTGCCTGGGCACAGCGGTACGCGCACCGCCACGCCGCCAGCAAGCTCAATGTTGGGCACATAGCTGTCGTAACACGGCTCCAGTACGATCACCTCGTCACCCGGGTGCACCACCGACAGAATGGCCGTCAGAATCGCCTGGGTGGCCCCGGCGGTAACGGTTATTTCGGTGTCAGCCGAGTAGCTGCGAGCGTAGAGTGCTTTTATTTTTGTAGCAATTGCATCACGCAGTACTGGCACACCCGCCATCGGCGGGTATTGGTTAAAGCCTTGTTGCATGGCTCTTGTGACAGCGTCCATCAATTTTGGATCGCAGTTGAAGTCGGGAAAACCCTGCCCCAGGTTGACCGCCTTTTTCTCTGCCGCCAGCGCCGACATGACGGTAAAGATGGTGGTGCCCACGTTGGGCAGACGCGAGCGCAAGTGCAATTCGGTCATAGTTCAGATCGCCAGTGGTTGTTGTTTCACGTTAACTTGTATGGTCTGGCAGCCACCCCAAAGCATGAAAGATGGCTGTCACAAGCGGTCCACGACCCGCAATCCAGTGCGTCCAAATTCATGGATACCGGGTCGTGGCCCGGTATGACAACCAGTTCTTTCACGTTAAAGCTCATAGTCGTTAACCTGACCTTCCATGGCACGCGCCACCAGATGGCGATCAAGCCGACTACTGAGCATCTCGGCAAAGCTGAAAACGAATTGGCGCAGATAGGCGCCGCGCTTGAACGCTACCCGCGCCACATTCTGCCCGAACAGTTGACCCAATGGCCGCACCACCAGATCGCTTACGCCGCTTTGCTCTTGCACGTCGCGTACCGACATTTCGGCCGCGATGCCGATACCCAGGCCCAAGCGGACGTAGGTCTTGATCACGTCTGAGTCGATCGCTTCGAGCACGATCCGAGGTTCAAGCTTTCGGTTGGCAAAGGCATGGTCGATGCGCGTGCGACCGGTGTAAGAGGGATGGTAGGTGATGAGCGGTTCGGTGGCGATGTCTTCCAGCGTGATGTGCTCCTTGCCGCACAGTGGGTGGCCTGCGGGTAGCACCAGCACGTGTTGCCACTCGTAGCAGGGAAGTGTCACCAGCTCAGGGTAATTGGCGATTGATTCGGTCGCCATGCCAATGTCGGCAATCTCGTCGATCAACATCCGTGCCACCTGGTCGGGTGAACCCTGGTGCAGGCTGACGCTGACCTTGGGAAACGCCCTGCGCAGCTTGGCAACCGGCTCGGGCAGCACGTAGCGGGCCTGGGTGTGGGTGGTGGCGATTGACAGGGTACCGCTGTCGCCCATGCAGTGCTGCTCGCCGATGCGTTTGAGATTGCCAACCTCCCGCAGAATGACGTTGATGCTTTTGATCACTTCCTGGCCGGGTTCGGTGACGCGTTTGAGACGTTTGCCGTGGCGGGAAAAAATTTCGATACCCAGTTCGTCTTCGAGTTCAATGATCGCCTTGGATACGCCCGGCTGCGAAGTATGCAGCGCCTTGGCAGCTTCGGTCAGGTTCAGGTCGCGCCGCACGGCCTCCTGGACGAAGCGGAATTGATGCAGATTCATCGTCAGGTCTCTGGTGGATGGATGACTGTTTCAGGACAAAGCCATTTTCGCCAATAAATCCAGCACTTGCGGCTCCTCACCTACAGAAGGTCGGCAAGTAATGATGACGTCGGGGTGGTCGGTGCGCAGTTGTTCGATCAAGCGCGGCAGGTCCTCAAGAACATGTTTGCCAAGCCCCAGAAACAGCGGCACCACCACCCATTCGGTCGCACCCGTGGTCACCAGCTCCCTGGCTACGCTGGTGAGGTCGGGTGTGCTTAGCTCCAGAAAGGCACAGCGCACGATCGCCTGGGCATCCAGCGCCAGCACCCGCTGCGCCACGCTATCGACCCAGCGGCGCCAGAGCGGGTCACGTGAACCATGGGCGAGCAAGATGGTGGCGCGCATACTGTTTCAGTGTCGAAACACCAGCCAGGCAAAAGCAGTCAGCGACAACACTGAATAGATCAGCCCGGGCAGCGCCGCCGTCAGCCAAGGTTGCCAGTTTTGCAGATTGCCCATGTAGCCAAAAACGTTGTTGAGCAGGAAAAAACTGATGCCGGCCATGACCCCGCCAAAAACGTAAGTGGTCAGGCCGCCCGACCTGAAGTGGAAATAGGCAAAGGGCAACGCCAGTACCACCATCACCAGGCAGCTCAGTGGGTAGAAAACCTTTTTCCAGAACTCGATCTCATAACGCTGCGCAGTCTGCGCGTTGCTTTGCAGGTGCTCAATGTACTGAAACAAATCCAGCGTGTTCATCCGCTCGGGCTTGAGCAGGGCGGCTGACACCATTTCGGCAGAAATCTGGTTCGGCCAGCGCAGGCTGGGCAGGGTGGCACGGTCGATCTGTGCCGTTTCACCAGCGCGCACAGCAAATTCGGTGCGTTGCACTTGGGCCAGTAGCCAGCCGTCGTCGTCCTGTAAGGTGGCCGAGCTGGCCTGCGTCATTGATGCCAATAAGCCCCGGTTGTCAAACTCAAAAATGCGCACACCGTGCAGCGTGCCATCAGCGTCCAGTTGTGCCACGTTGACGGCGTAGGTGGCGTAGGGCTGGCGCTCTTTCAGCCAAGCGCCGGTTTGCCCGATCGTGATGCGCCCGGTGTAGCGTGCCTTGAGCAACTGGGCACTGCGGTCTGCCAGCGGTGACACGTAGTCGCCAATGGCAAAGGTCAGGATGACAAAGCCAAGGCCTAGCGTCAGTAGCGTTCGCAGTGCGCGCCAGGGCCCCAGACCGCTGGTACGAAGAATAGTGTATTCAGAGCTCTGCGCAAGACGGGCCATGACAAAGATGGTGCCAATCAGCACCGCGATTGGCATCAGCTCGTACAGATGGCTGGGTATTGCAAGTGCCACATAAGTCACCGCATGAATCAACCGATAGCCACTGGCCGCATGACGGCCGACACTTTGCACTTCTTCAACAAAATCGAAGAAAAAAAACAGCGACAAAAACCCCAGCGTCACAAAACCGACAGCGCGCAACACCTCGCCGTAAATCAGGCGTCGTAATGTTTTCATGCGTGCGCCTTCGCCGCCGAGCCGCGACCGGTCTTGCGCGCCAGCCAGTGCCAGAGGGTCCATTGGTTATGCGACTTGGCCAGCCAAAGCAGGGCAACCCCAAAAACACCACCATGTAGCAACAGCATCAAGGCAATAAAAGAGATGCTGCCTGAGGCGATCCAGCTTTGGCCCAGGTTGACCACATTGAAGTACGCCACAAAGGTAAACAGGGCAAAAACCAGGTTGATGCTTTTGTTCAGACGCGGGTTAACGTTAGATACCACGATGCCAATGATGACCAAGTTGATCGCCGTTAGTACCAAGCCCAGGCGCCAGGAGAGCTCACCCAGGTTAAGGTTGCTGAGGTCTTTGACCAAGGCGGTGGTCGCCAGCGTATTAACCGGAACGTACGCGTTCATGCTGCTCACATCCTCACTGATCTGGGTGCCATAAAGGCCAAACTGGCTGAGCTTGAGGTCAGTGGTGCCAACGATGCGCTCGAGCCGCTGGCCGTTGTTGAGCATCAGAAATTGCCCCTGCGGCAGGTGTTCGATACGCCCGCCGCGCGCCGAGGTGACGGTTTCCTTGCCACGCTCGGTGGTGGCGATGAACACATTGGAACCAGTGGTCTGCCCCTGGACATTTTTTTCGACAAAAAACACCCGCGAGCCATCGCTCGACTCTTGAAACTGCCCGGGTTCGATGCGCTCCAGATCACCACGTCGCTCGTACTGGGTTTTGAGGTCTTCGATCCGCTGGTTGCTCCAAGGCAGCACCAACAGCGCCAATAAAGTCACCACGGCAAAGATTGGCCATGAAAACCGCATCAGCGGCCTGATGAGAGACGCCGGCCCCTTGCCGCTGCAAAACCAGATCACCATCTCACTGTCACGATACATCCGCGACAGGGTTGAGATCACGGCGATAAACAGGCTCATGGAAAGCAGGGTTGGCAGGTAGGCCAGTACGGTATAGCCCATGATCTGGGTCACGTCGGACGGGTTCAAGTTGCCGCGCGAAGCCTGTCCCAGCGTGCGAATCAGCGTCATGGTCATGACGACGGTGACCAGCACCACCAGCACCGCGCCAAAACTGCGCGCCAGCTCGATACGTAAAGAAGAATGGAATAACATTGCCTGAAAAATGATCAGCAGATTATCAACTTATGAACTTTCACCTCAAACCACTTGACCTGTCCGCTCTTGCCAATGACAAAACCGATATTCTGCTGGTGTTTGTCACCGATGACTTCAAACCCGCTGCGGATGCGCTGTCAGGCTGGATTGACACGACCGTCAAACACGGTGATTTTCGGGCCAAATCGGGGGCATCGCTGGAACTTTATCGTCCGACTGATTTGCAGTGCAAACGGTTGGTGTTGCTGTCGTTGGGGCCGGGCCATGCCGCCGACACCAAAAAAATGTTGAGTACGGCGCTGACCCGCCTGAAGTCGACTGAGCCCAGGCAGTTGACGCTGAGCTTTTTGTCCAAGCCGACGGATGCGGTGTTACGGGCGGCGCTGTCCACGCTTTGCGATGTCAGCTATGTCTATACCACCACCAAAAGCAAGGCGGAGGTGCGTTCCTTGCATCGGGTGGACATTTTTGCGCCGCTTGACCAGGCTTTACGCAACACTTTTACCCAAGCAGTTGCCACCATCCAAGGCGTTGAGCTGGCCCGTGAATGGGGCAATCGCCCGGCCAACCATGCTACCCCAGCGAAATTGGCGCAGGCAGCGCGAGCGTTGGCCGAGTTCCCAAATACACGTTGCAAGGTACTGGGCCCGAAGGCGGTTGCCGCCCTGGGTATGGGCGCTTTTCAGGCGGTGGCGCAAGGCTCTGACGAACCTTTGCGGTTCATCGAACTACGTTACCAGGGGACGACCAAGAGCACTGCGCCGGTGGTGCTGGTTGGCAAGGGTGTCACGTTTGACAGCGGGGGCATCTCGATCAAGCCTGCCGCGGAGATGGACGAGATGAAGTTTGATATGTGCGGTGCTGCCAGCGTATTGGGCGTGTTCCAGGCGCTCGGTCAGTTGCAGCCCAAAATCAATGTGGTGGGGCTGATTCCAGCCTGTGAGAACTTGCCCAGTGGCCGTTCGGTCAAACCCGGTGACGTGGTGACCAGCATGAGCGGGCAGACCATCGAAGTCCTCAATACCGACGCCGAAGGAAGGTTGATCCTGTGTGATGCGCTCACCTACGCGGCCCGCTTCAAACCGTGCGCAGTGGTTGACATCGCCACGCTAACAGGCGCTTGTGTCATCGCGCTGGGTAGTGTGCGAAGTGGCCTGTTCTGCAATGACGCGGCCCTGAGCGCTGCCTTGCAGCAAGCCGGTGAGACGTCGTTGGACCCGTGCTGGTCGATGCCGCTCGATGATGAGTACGCGCAGGGGCTCAAGACCGCTTTTGCCGATGTTGCCAACGTCGCGGGTCGCCCCGGCGGTGCCATTACCGGCGCCAAGTTTCTACAACGCTTTGCCGGTAAGGCACCGTGGGCGCATTTGGATATCGCGGGAACGGCCTGGAACAGCGGCAAGGACAAGGGCGCCACCGGTCGCCCGGTGGGGTTGCTGGTGGCGTATCTGATGGCTTTGGCGGGTAAACGCGTGTGAGCAGTGTTGCCTTTCATTTCAATGTCAGTGACCGATTTGACTACGTCGGTCGACTGGCACGCAAAGCGGTGGCGACTGCCGCCAGAACCGTGGTGGTGGCAGATGCCGATGCGCTGCCCCAGTTGGACCGAACCTTGTGGCTGCTACCCGGCACAGAATTTTTGGCTCATTGCGACGGCACCGCCGTGGCGGGTATGTTGGCGCGCTCGCCCATTGTGCTGACTCCAACGTTGCGGCCAGAACTGTGCGGTGATGTGTTGATCAATTTGTCTGAAACTGTGCCGCCAGGGTATGCTGCGTTTGACCGGGTGATCGAGCTGGTTGGCGTGTTGGATCAGGAGCGCAGTGCGGCGCGTCAACGCTGGCGGCAATACGTTGCAGATGGTCTGCAACCGGTTTACCACGACGCGCAGAATCGCACACCCTTGGCCTTATGAATATGTCACAACACGTTCCTCGGTTCATTCCAACCCTCACTGAAATCGTTGATCCGGCGTCGCTCAAGACCGTGGTCGAGTGTCGCAGGCCCGAACTGCAGACTTTGGTGCAACAAGTGCAACGGCAAATTCAACCTGTTTTTGAGCGTCGTTTGCAGGAAGAATTTGATCAGTGGCAACGGTCGCTGATGGGCCAGCAATGGGAAACCATGCGATTACGCCTTCAGCATGACCTGAATGAGATGGTGCAACAGGCGGTGGCGGACCATCTTGGGCAAGTCGCTGTGTCGGGCAGTGGAAACTCAGCCTCCTAGGGTTTTCACTGATTCGTATTAAATCCAATCAACCGGTTTGGCTCGAAATTTGCTGTATCGTTCGGGGCGCTGAATCTTTCGATTCACAATCTTTTTTTAACTTGGAGTTTCTATGCAAATGAAATTGAAATTGACGGTTGTTGCTGCGCTCGCCGCAGTCACGGGTGTTGTCATGGCTCAAGAGGCCGTGGTCAAGATTGGGCACGTTGCGCCCATGTCTGGCTCGCAGGCGCACTACGGCAAGGACAACGAAAACGGTGTTCGCATGGCCATTGAAGACCTGAACGCCCAGAAGATCAAAATTGGCGGCAAGACCATCAAGTTTGAAATTGCGGCTGAAGATGATGCAGCCGATCCAAAACAGGGCACTGCGGTTGCACAAAAATTGTGCGACGCCAAGGTTGCTGGCGTGGTTGGTCACCTGAATTCAGGCACCACTATCCCTGCTTCCAAAATCTACAACACGTGCGGCATCCCGATGGTGACCGGTGCGGCCACCAATCCCAACCTGACCAAGCCGGGTTACAACACCACGTACCGCATCATCGCCAATGACCTGGCCTTGGGTGCTGGCCTGGCTTCCTATGCGGCTGACACCTTGAAGCTCAAAAAAGTGGCGGTGATCGACGACCGTACCGCTTACGGCCAAGGCGTAGCCGAAGTGTTTGCCAAAGTTGCCAAGAGCAAGGGCATGGAAGTGGTTGACCAACAGTTCACCACTGACAAGGCCACTGACTTCATGGCCATCCTGACCGCCATCAAGGCCAAAAAGCCTGACGCCGTTTTCTACGGTGGTATGGACGCCCAAGCTGGCGCCATGCTGCGTCAGATGGATCAACTTGGCCTGTCTGGCGTCAAGTATTTCGGCGGTGACGGCATCTGCACCAGTGAGCTGATCAAGATTGCCGCTGGTACCAAGACGCTGGATGGTGTGATTTGTGCTGAAGACGGTTCATCCATCGCCAAAATGCCGGGTGGTACCGCATGGAAGGCACGTTACGATGCAAAATATCCTGGCCAGTATCAGATCTACAGCCCCTACACCTATGACGCCACCTTTGTTTTGGTAGATGCCATGAAGCGTTCTGATTCGACCGATCCAAAGAAATACTTAGCCAAAATCACTTCGACCAACATGAAGGGTGTAACCGCCAACATCGTGTTTGAATCGACTGGAGAAATCAAGAACCCATCCATGACCTTGTCCACCTACAAGGGCGGCAAGAAATCTGCACTGAACTGATCTGGCCAGTGGGTCCAGAGCAAAAGCCGCCTTCGGGCGGCTTTTTTGCGTTCAGTAACAGGTTCGCCAGTCGGCCTCCGCTAGAATGCGCCGCTTCGGAGCGGTGGATGAGTGGTTTAAGTCACACGCCTGGAAAGCGTGCGGGGAGTCAAATCCCCCGGGGGTTCGAATCCCCCCTGCTCCGCCAGATGGTTTGAAAAATCATTTGTAGATCAATGATTTACGAGGGTTTTTTTCGTCCATACTAGGCAGATGCCAAATTCCAGCAGGAACAAGCTTCAGCAAAAACCAGCTCGAATCATGATTGAGTGTCCCCGTTTTGTCCCTGT
>JAQTSL010000063.1 GCA_028711355.1 Rhodoferax sp. | reverse complement strand
CCAGGCCTAATTCATCCACCAGACTAGAAAGAACATCATGGCAACCAAAGGCGGACGCGAAAAAATCAAGCTGGAATCGACAGCCGGCACCGGTCACTTCTACACCACCAGCAAAAACAAAAAGACCACCCCTGAAAAGCTGCTGATCAAGAAATTTGATCCCAAAGCTCGCAAGCACGTGGACTACAAGGAAACCAAGCTGAAGTAATTCAGCGTTTTCCCCAAAAAAACCAGCGCAATGCTGGTTTTTTTATGGCCGGTTGCCCTACTTGTGCTGCCACACCGCCGCAAAAAACCCGTCGGTCTGGTGCAAGTGCGGCCACAGTCGCAGGTAGCGCTGGCTGGTGTCGCCACCGCTGCACAGCGTCGGCGCGCGTTCCACCTTCAACCCGGCCAGCAGCGCACCCAGTTCCAGCACCTCAAAATCGGGGTTGGCGTCTGAAAACGCCTGTGCAATGGCTTCGTTTTCTTGCGGCAGCACGCTGCAAGTGGCATAGACCAAGCGGCCCCCGGATTTGACCAACCGCGCGGCGCTTTGCAGGATGGCGGCCTGCTTGACCGCCATTTCCTCGACCGCCTTCAGGTCTTGGCGCCACTTCAAATCCGGATTGCGCCGCAAGGTGCCCAGCCCAGAGCACGGCGCATCGACCAGCACCCGGTCGATCTTGCCCGCCAGGCGCTTGACGCGCTCGTCGCGCTCATGCGCAATCGCCGCCGGGTGCACATTGCTCAGGCCGCTGCGCTTCAGGCGCGACTTGAACGCGTCGAGCCGACCGGCCGAGGTGTCAAACGCATAGAGCCGCCCGGTGGAGCGCATCGCCGCACCAATGGCCAGTGTCTTGCCACCGGCGCCAGCGCAAAAATCGACCACCATCTCACCGCGCTTGGCATCGAGCAAGAGCGCCAGCAACTGCGAACCCTCGTCTTGCACCTCAAAGTCACCACGCACAAAAGACGCGTGCTTGTTCAGCGCCGGTTTGCCGGTAATGCGCAGGCCCCAGGGCGAATAAGGTGTTGCAACTGCTGTAATTCCGGTAGCAGCCAGCGCTTGCTGCACCTCGGCTCGCTTGGCTTTAAAGGTGTTAACGCGCAAGTCCAGCCCGGCCCCTTTGTTGAAACTCTCCACCAGCGGCCAGAAGCCCTCACCCAGTTGCGCTTTGAGCGGCGCTACCAACCATTCCGGCAGGTTGTGGCGGTGCCGCTCCATCAGGTCTTGCGGCTTGATCTGCTCGCATTGATCGAGCCAGTTTATTTCCTGGTCGCTCAACGCACTGCGCAAAAAGTCGCCCGGGCCATAAAACCCAAGTATGGCCAGGCGGCGCTCTTTGGCGCCGCTGCCCGACGGCGCAAGGTGGTCAAACAGGTTCTTTTTGCGCAACACCGTATAGACCGTCTCTGCCAGCGTGGCGCGTTCGCGCGGGCCCAGGCTGCGGTGCTCGCGAAAAAAGCGCGACACAATGGCGTCGGCTGGATGGTCAAATTTGAGCGTCAGGCGGACCAGTTCCGAACAGGTGTCAAGCAGGGCTTTGGGATGCATAGGGGCGCGATTGTCCCACGGGAACTTTACCCAGATTTACACCTCAGACGAATGCCCAAAACAGCGCTTGACGCACAATGAATGCCTGCTCCCTGCTGCTACCAACAACGCCCCATGTTTGCGATACCCCCTGCACCCTTCAACAGCCACTTGCCTGGCGCCACAGCCCGGCCCCGGATCGGGCGCGCCCTGCGCCTGGGCAGCGCGGTTGCGCTGAGTTGGGGCTTGCTTGGCTGCGCCCAGCCCGGTTGGCTCAACACCGCAGCACCAGAGAACACGCAAAGCGCTCAAGTTGCCGCGGCGGATGAACTGCTACTGCAACCCTGGTGGCAGCCCTTCAACGACGCCGTGCTACGGCAACTCATCACACAGGCGCTGCAAACCAACAGCACGGTTGAATCAGCCCGCGCTGCCGTGCTGCAGGCGCGCGCATCGCGCCAGGTCGAACTGGCGTCGCAACGCCCGCAACTGACGCTTTCGGGTGGGCTCACGCGCAGCGGCTCAGAGGGCTCGTCCAGCGTCAGCGCCCGCGCCGGGCTCGATGCGAGCTGGGAGCTCGACATCTTCGGCGCCAACCGCAGCGCACTGGCCAACCAGGACGCACAGGTGGTCGCCGCACAAACCAGCTTGCGCGACGTCCAACTGACTATGAGCGCCGAAGTCGCCCTGGCGTATATCCAGTTGCGCAGCCTGCAAGCGCAACTTGACGTGGCCGGGCGCAATCTGGCGAGTCAGCAAGAAACGCTGCAAATCACGCAATGGCGCGCGCAGGCCGGCCTGCTCACATCACTTGAAGTGGAGCAGGCGCTGGCCGCCACCGCCCAGACCTCGGCGCTGTTGCCAAGCCTAAGCAGCAATCTGGCCAAGGCGCGCCACAGCCTGGCCACCCTGACCGGCAAGCAGCCAACCGAGCTTGACACCCAGTTGCAGCCGGTGCAAGCGGTACCGCGCGCGCCCGCCGCCATCGCCGATGTGATCGACGCCGACCGACTGCGCCAGCGTGCCGATGTGCGTGCCGCCGAGGCGCGGGTCACAGCGGCGCTGGCCAGCGTCGATGCTGCCAACGCAGCGCGTTACCCCAGCTTTCGACTGGGTGGCTCGGTCGGTCTGACCGCGCTGACACTGGCGGGTTTGAGCAAGGGTGCCTCGGTGGCTACAACGGTGCTGGCCAGCATGACCGCGCCACTGTTCGATGGTGGAGCCGGGTTGGCCCGGGTTGAAGTGCAAAAGGCCACCCTGCTACAGGCGCAAGCCAGCTACCGCGGCACCCTGCTGACAGCACTTAAAGACGTGGAAGACACCATGGTGTCCTGGCGCAACGACCAGCAACGCATCAACAGCTTGCAGCAAGCCGCCAGCGCTGCCAACAACGCCGCGCTGCTGGCCAACAACCGTTACACCAGCGGTCTGGTGGACTTTCAAACCGTGTTGCAAACCCAGCGCACCTTGCTCAGCGCCCAGGACAGTCTGGCCAGCGTGCAGGCCGATCAGAGCGCCGACTATGTGCGCCTGGTCAAAGCCATCGGCGGCACCTGGCAATAACACGCCCACCGCGTTGTAACTCCTTTTAGATTGAACCCCATCATGGCAGAAACCCCTGACAACGCCGCCCAAGGCAGCCCTTCTTCCAACGAGGTACAGGCGCTCTTGGCCAGCCCGGCAAAGCTTGCCTGGTGGCGTCGGCGCTGGCTTTGGGTAACTCTCTTATTGATAGCTATCAGCGCAGGGGGGTACTACGCATGGCAGCTAAAACAACAGGCATCTGCCGCCCCCAGTTACGTCACCGAACCAGCGGGCAAAGGCAACCTCACGCTCACCGTCACGGCCAACGGCACACTGCAACCGACCCGCACCGTCAACATTGGCAGTGAGCTGTCTGGCACCGTGTTGCGGGTGGCGGTGGATATCAACGACCACGTCAAAAAAGGCCAGGTGCTGGTGGAGCTCGACACCGCCAAACTCAATGATCAGGTCACTCGCTCTCGCGCCGCGCTCAATGCGGCCCAGGCCCAGGTAGCGCAGGCCAGCGCCACCGTGAAAGAAACCCGTGCCAGCCTGGCACGCTTTGAAGAAGTGGCGCGCTTGTCTGGCGGCAAAGTGCCCTCCGCGGCCGAGCTGGACAGCGCCCGCGCCGCGTTGGCACGAGCCGAAGGCGGCCAGGACAGTGCCCGTGCCAATCTGGATTCGGCCAAAGCGTCACTGACCACCGACGAGACCAACGTGGCCAAAGCCTTTATCCGCTCACCGACCGACGGTGTGGTGTTGACGCGCTCGGTCGATCCCGGCAATGCGGTGGCTGCGTCGCTACAGGCGGTCACGCTGTTCACCGTGGCCGAGGACCTGCGCCAGTTGCAACTGCGGGTGAATGTCGATGAGGCCGACGTGGGTCGCGTCAAGGTTGGGCAAAAGGCCAGTTTTACTGTCAGCGCTTTTGCCGGGCGGCGCTTTCCGGCGAGCATCACGCGCGTGTCGTTTGGCTCGACCATCACCGACAACGTGGTCACCTACGTGACCCAGCTCAATGTCAGCAATGACGACCAGAGCCTGCGCCCGGGCATGACCGCCACCAGCACCATCGTCGCCGTGGAACGCAAGGATGTGCTGCTGGTGCCCAACACCGCGCTGCGCTTTTCGCCGCAGGCCGCCGGGGCTGCCAAGCCAGGCAACAACATCATGACCAGCGTCATGCCACGCCTGCCGCGCACCGCCAAGAAGGCCTCGGGTGGCAGCGCCAAACAGGTCTGGGTGCTACGTGATGGCACGCCGGTAGCGGTCAACGTGACGCCTGGCATCAGCGACGGCCGCATGACCGAAATCACCGCTGGCGACCTGAAGGAAGGCATGGCCGTCATCACCGAACAGCGCAGCGGCAGCGCTGCCAGCAAACCATGATTGAGGCGCCGCTGATTGAGCTCAAGGCCGTCACCAAGACCTACGGCCAGGGTGCCACCGCGCTACAGGCGCTCAAAGGGGTTGATCTGCGCATCCAAGCGGGTGATTTTGTCGCCATCATGGGCCCCAGCGGCTCCGGCAAGTCCACCGCCATGAATACGCTGGGCTGCCTTGACACACCCACTACGGGCGAATATCTCTTCAACGGCGTGCACGTCGAGGCGCTCAGCCGTGACCAGCGCGCGTTGCTGCGCCGGCGTTATCTGGGTTTTGTGTTTCAGGGCTTTAACCTGCTGGCGCGCACCAGCGCTCAAGAAAATGTTGAACTGCCCCTGCTGTACCGCGGCGAGCCCGCCAGACAGCGCCACGCCGCCGCCAAGAAAGCGTTGGCTTCGGTCGGGTTGGCCGGCTGGGAACACCACACGCCAGCCGAACTCTCTGGCGGGCAACAACAGCGGGTGGCGATTGCCCGTGCCATCGTGACCGAACCCGCGGTGCTGCTGGCCGACGAGCCCACCGGCAACCTGGACACGCACCGCAGCCTTGAAATCATGGACTTGCTCTGGCGGCTCAATGTCGATCACGGCATCACCGTGCTGATGGTCACCCACGAGGCCGACATGGCGGCCTACGCCAAGCGCATCGTGCATTTTGTCGATGGCGTGGTTGACAGCGATACGCGCAACCCGCACCCGGCAGCGCTTAAGGCGCAAGCAGCGCAAGCAGCACAAGAGGCCAGCCATGTGGCTTAACACCCTGTTGCTGGCGCTGCGCTCGATACGGCGCAACCTGATGCGCTCGTTCCTGACCATTCTGGGCATTGTCATTGGGGTCAGCGCCGTCATCACCATGGTCACGGTCGGCAACGGCGCCACGCTGGCGATCCAGAACCAGATCTCCGGCCTGGGCACCAACCTGCTACAGGTGCGCCCCGGTCAACGCATGATGGGCGGCACCGGTGGCGCACCTGCTTTCAAGGAGATTGATGCGCAGGCGGTTGCAACCCAGGTGAGTGGCATCACGGCTGTCGCACCTGAGGCCCGCAGCGGCGCCACCATCGTGCTCGATGGGCGTAACTGGAGCAGCAGCGTGATGGGCAGTACCAGCGACTGGCTGTTTACCGGCAACTGGAAAGTGGCCGACGGCCGCGAATTCACGCTGGAAGAACAGGTGGCCGGGGCAGCGGTGTGCCTGATCGGCGAGACCGTGCGCCGGGAACTGTTTGGCAGTCAGGCTGCCCTGGGTGCGTCGATCCGCGTCAAACAAATCAGTTGCGAAGTGATTGGCGTGCTGGGCTCCAAAGGCCAGGGCGCGTTTGGCAACGACCAGGACGATCTGGTCTTCATGCCACTGCACACCTTGCAGCGGCGCATTACCGGCAACACGCGCGTCAACACCCTGCTGGTGTCGATGCAGGACGGCGCGGACCCCGAGCGCGTCAAAGCCGGCATCACCCAACTACTGCGCGAGCGGCGCAAACTGGCCGAGTCAGATGAAGACAACTTCAACGTGCTCGATACCAAACAACTCGGCGAAGCTTTTTCCAGCACCACCAAGGTCATGACGATGCTGCTCGGTGCGGTGGCGGCGGTGAGCCTGCTGGTAGGCGGCATCGGCATCATGAACATCATGCTGGTCAGTGTGACCGAGCGCACGCGTGAGATCGGCTTGCGGCTGGCGATTGGCGCGCTCGAGGGCGAAGTGCTGTTGCAGTTTTTGATAGAGGCGGTGGTGCTGGCGGCCATTGGTGGCTTGATTGGGTTGGTACTGGCACTGGGCGCATCGATTGGCCTGGCGCAGGTGATGGACGTGCCGTTTGTCTTCAGCACGCCGGTCAATCTGCTGGCGTTTGCGTTTTCGGCCGGGATTGGTGTGCTGTTTGGCTACTTTCCGGCGCGCCGCGCCGCACGGCTGGACCCGATTGAGGCGGTGCGGCACGAGTGATTTGGGCTGGTCCGAGCACTACCAGTGCGCCAGGCAGCACCCAAATTACTATTGTTTTTAGAGCTTGTCGTGCTTATCAGAAAAGCGCTGGAGCCTATTTTTATGTAAAACTTGTGTGACGAGTGGCAGCGCTTGCTTTTTTGGTGCGCCCCGCGTGGTAACCGGCAGCGGCGGCCACCTCATACTGGGGTACCAGAAATCGGTGTCCGCCGCTGCCGGTTACCACGCGATGGGTTGGATCGGTGGCTGTTAACGCGCAATACCAACAACCAACCCCGTTCGAGTTGGCGGCCATTTTGGCGCAGGCGGTCGCTGAACGGGGGTCAGATCCCAATTCGGGCTCAAGTCTTCAATCTAGCCGACAACGCAGGACCGATTGGGCTCTGACCCCCGTTCTGCGGCTTGTACAGAAGGTCTGCAATTCCGGTAATCGCCAGTTGTCACGTAAAAACCGTCAGCACCCCGGTGTAACCGTACAGGTGGTTGCGGGCGATTTCGCCGCCGGCAAAAAACCCCACCAACGGCACGTCACCCAAAGCACGGCGGATGATTTGCAGCTCGGCACTAGGCCCGCCAAAATGCGCGCCGCCACGGCCGGCGCAACTGACATAGACCGCCCCGGCAATGCCGCGCGCCGGGTGTGGCGCGGCTTCGGCGTCGGCCCCGGCCAGCGCCGCAGCGGTTTCCAGCGCCTGCTCTTGCGGCTCCAGTTCTTCGCGGATTTCGGTGCAGATGCGCATCAGGTCAGCGCGCGCCGCCTGCACATGGCGCTGACAAAACGCCAATGTCATGCCTTTTTGCACCACCGATGCCAGCGCCACGCCGTTGCGCGCCGGGTCCAGCCCGATGATGTGGCGCACCAGCACGTCGGGGCCAAAATTGCCGGTACGGGTTATCGCGGGCGCGTCTCGCAGCCCCGTCAGCGGCGCGTGGCCCTCGGTCAGCCCGGCCAGCGTGGCACGAATCGCCTGCAAGGCTTCGCGCGGCTGTTCCAGCGTCACATCCAGCTCGCGCAACAGCACCGCCAAGGCAGGTTCACCGTCCAGCGCCAGCACCAGGTTGCGGCTAACCGAAGTAACGGTATGGGTCTTGCCCAGCGGCTGCGCGCCCTGCGTCACGCGCGACACCAGGTGCACACCAGGGCCGAATGCGACACCGCTTAAGCCGCCGCTGAAAACACCGCTGGCGGCACCCTGGCCTTTCACCGTTCCGTCACCGGCCACTGCGAATTGCAAAGAGGCACCCCGGCTGCTACCCAGGCCACCAAACAAGTAACCCGAATCGGTGCGCGCGGCCATCTCGTCGATCAGCTCGGTCAGGTCTTGGGTGCTGGCGTCGGCGTGCACCAGCGCGCTATGCGCCTGAAACGCCATACCCAGCGGCGCCACACCAGAAAACACCCGGTACTGGTCGGTCGGCAGCTCACACAGCGTGATGGCCAGCGCGGGCTCGTCGACGTATTCCACATTGTTCGATGCAATCGCCACGCCCACGGTGCCGGCCCAGTCGGTCACGCCGGGCAGTTCGGCGCTCAGGTGCGCCAAAATTTCTTGGGCGTGAGCGGCGTAATGGTCGGTGATGTAGAGCAGCGCCAAGGTGGGGTTGGCCGCGTAGCCGTGCAGCGCCATCTGCGCGCGCAACTGCGCCAGCGCCAGGTTGGCGGCCATGCCCCACTGCGGGTGCGTGGCGTGCGCGTAGGGGAACAAGCGCATGAGGTGATCCTGGCAGGTCCTTGTGTTGCGCTCAGCGGGCCCGCGTGATTTTGACGGGGGCCTTTTTGGTTACTGTGACTTTTTTGGCTGTAGCCCTTTTGGCACCTGCGCCACCAGCTACTTTTTTGGTAGCTTTCAGTGCCTCTTTGGCAACTCCTTTGGCGACCCCCTGGGCCAGGTTTTTACCCATCTCGACGGCGCTGGCTTTGCCAGCCTCTTTCATGGCGCTGGCGGCGATGGTCTGAAACTGTTGGGTCAGCGCGTGCCACAGTTGCATCGGATCGACCAGGCCAGCCGCCGCCGCACTGGCAGCGGGCTTGGCAGCATCGGTGACTTTCTTGGCGACTTGTTCGGTTTTTTCAGCCACCTCAGCCACCGTGTGCGCCGTGGCAGCGGCTTTTTCAGTCACCTTTTGCACCCCGGCAGCCATGCTGTCAGCGGCTTTAAGTTTGAACGCGTTGGCCATATCGCCGATGTTGAAGTTCATGCCCTTCAAGGTCGCCAGCGTCATTTTTTGAACTTCGAGCGCCTGCACCGTGGCACCCAGCGCTTTGGTATTTTGGTCGAGCCAGAAATGTACCGCCTTGAGTTCGGCTATGCGTTTCTCCAGCTCTTCTTCGTTGAGCGTAGGCGCAATCCAGTTGGCCAGGTTGGGCATCTGCGGCACCGCCTGTGAGGTGCTTTTGGCCAGGTTCTGCAAAAAATCAAACCCGGGCACGTATTTGGCAAAGCCGGTGTTGGCTGAATCACTCATGAAGGTCTCCTTGAAGTTGCGGCGGATGGGTACAGCTTACCCCAATGCGAACGGGTTGTGGCGTGGCGGGTGCGATTCGAGGTATTGATTCTGGAAGACATCGACGCACGGCAGGGCGACTGGGCCAGGCGCATGCGGTCGCCTGACCCAATCACCCTGCCTCACCGGTACTTGAATTAGTGGGCAACGAAGCAAAACAGGCGTTATTCCAAGCTCTGGGCATTCACTCAAAGAATTCCACATCCAGCTTTTTCATCAGGATGGTTTCCTCGACCCTGCAGCCGATGTCGTAACGAATCATCAGCCGTGTCAGCAGCGGTCCATCGACCAGCACAATGCGTTTACTCAGCAACTCGGCGGTCTCCTTGGCCGCCGGTGAAAAAGCAGATGTGGTGACGAACAATCCCTTGCTAGCCTTGAATCGCTCAAGCGATCCAAAAAAATCACGAATTTCCCCCGAAGACACCTTGCTATCTGCGTACCGCTTGGCTTGCACATAAATTCGATCCAGACCCAAAGCGTCCTGGTCAATGACGCCGTCCACGCCTCCGTCGCCGGTTTTTCCAAGCGCTTTACCCGCTTCAATGGCCGATCCGCCATACCCCATCGCGACCAAAAGTTGGACCACCAAGCGCTCAAAAAAATCGGGAGGCGCTGCCAGAATCTTGGCCAGAAGCTCGGCACCCAATGATGTTGCCGCCGACCGAAAACTGAGCCACTAATAGGGGTTGTGCCGACCCAAAACTGAGCCAGGTGTTTTACTAGCGCTGCCTACTTTTTGGGCAGGAGCAAACAAGATGATCACCATGGAACTATTAGGCAAAGTAAGGCGCATGCAAGTGCGCGACAAACTCTCAGAGCGGGCAATATCAAAACGCACGGGCTTGTCCCGCAACACCATTCACAAATGGCAGCAAACCCCAGAAGAAGTACAAGTGCCCAAGTACGTTCGAGCCAAAGGCTTTAACAAACTTGGGAACTTTACGGACGAACTGGAGCAGTCCCTCAAAGCAGACGCGCTGCGCCCCAAAAAGGACAGACGTACAGCACGCGCACTGTTTGCGCAATTCAAGACCAGCGGCTACCTCGGTGGCTACAGCCGCGTCACTGACTTCATCCGTGCCTGGCGCTCCAATGCATGCAAAGACACCAAAGCGTTCGTACCCTTGAAGTTTGAGCTGGGTGAGGCGTTCCAGTTTGACCGGAGCGAAGAAGGCATGGTGGTGGGCGGCATCTACCACCACCATGCAGGTCTCCCACATGAAACTGTGTGCCAGTCGTGCCTTTTGGCTGGTGGCCTACCCCAGTCAGGGGCACGAAATGCTGTTTGATGCCCACACCCGATCCTTCGCGGCTCTGGGCGGGGTGGCCCGGAGAGGCATGCTGGATTTTGTTCCCGGGAACAAAATCGAGCTTTTGTGGCGCCGCTCGTTATGTGGCGAACCATCGGGCGGGGCCCGCCCCTGCTGAAGGCGGGCAGTTTGATGGGCACAAAATCTTCAGAGTGATTGCAGCCACTTCATCAGGTCCTGATCCTTGCGCCATCCGGCGGCAGCGGGGAGTGCGGCCGAAGAAGTCGGAGGTATACATACTGCGAGGGCCACCTGCTTTGTGCGCATGGTGATCTCAGCGTAGCGGTTGGTGGTGTCCAAGCTGACATGGCCGAGCCAAGCGCGTATCACATTGGGTTCGACGCCGGCTTCCAGGAGGCAAACTGCCGCAGTGTGTCGAAACACATGTGGCGATATCGCCGAGCGCTGATGCCGCGGTAGCGTCTTCAGTGCCGTGTGCCTGCGTGCGCTTGCAGCAGTGCCGCGCAGTCCCTGAGCGCTGATGCGGGTGTGCTATCGACCAGGTCAAACATCTGGCGTGCGTAGCCGGGGTCAGTGTGCAGCCGGGAGGTGTCAATCCACCAGCCCTGGCCGGCCATCAGCCATTTGAAATCGACTTCTTCAAGCAGCACGACGCGTTCATCTGCCACCGGTTCGACGGGCGTGCGCTGCGGGGTGTGTGCTGCATAGGTTTGCATGACCATGCTCCTTGCTTGGTTGTGATCCTCATAATGACAAAGTTTGCACCGTTGGCGGGTGGTGATGGCTTGAAAAAGCAGGGTTAACGCATGGCAGTTTGGGCGTTATGCCGCCGGGCTTTACCGTAATGGAGGGCGTGACACAAATTTTCATCGTTTGAATACTATGAAAATGCTATTTGTTATGTAGTGTAGCTGCTTGCGCAGACTGGATATGCGCTAGAGTCCGTATGCAGCCGCCCGTCCACCAGCTCCAGCAGCCGGTCGCAGCGCTGCGCCAGGTGCTCGTCGCGCGTGACCACCACAAACGACGTGCCCGGCTCGGCGTGCAGACGGCGCAGCAGGGCAAATACCTCGGTGCGAGAGGCCTGATCCAGATTGCCGGTGGGTTCGTCGGCCAGCACCAGTGGCGGCTCCAGCACCACCGCGCGGGCAATCGCCACGCGCTGCTGCATACCGCCAGAGAGCTCGGCCGGGCGTTTGTGTTCGGCCCCTCTCAAACCCAGCTGCGCCAGCAAGTCCAGCGCGTGCTGGCGCTGCGCCGCGCTGACACTGCCGTGGATCATGCGCAGCGGCAGCGTCACGTTTTCCAGCGCGGTAAAAGCCGGCAACAGGTGGTGAAACTGGAACACAAAGCCCAGCGTTTGCCTGCGGCGCAGCGTCAAACCGGCATCGTCCAAACCGCTGACTTCCCGGCCCTGCAACTGGTACGACCCCACCGTCATGGGTTCCAGCAGCCCCAGGATGTTGAGCAACGTACTTTTGCCCGAGCCGCAGGGCCCCATCAGCGCCACAAACTCGCCGCTCCCGACCTGTAGGTCAATGCCGTGCAGCACCTCGATCTGGCTCGGCAGGCCCAGGTTGTAGCTTTTATGAACGTCTTTCGACGCTATTAACGGTGTAGCTGCTTGCGCTTGTTGCATAAGGGCTGGAGGCTTAATTTAATGACAACAAATTGATACTGAAGCACCGAATACAGATCGTCTGTGCAAGCCGTTGAATTGGGGTCAGAGCCCAATCGGTGCCGTGCAAGGCGGTCGCAGCCTGAGCGACTGACCAGGCCTGCGGGCGCATCCCCGCCACTCAGGCCTTTTCCTGTCGCCGATAAAACCATTGCTTGCACCCCTCTACCATCGCCAGATAGGCCAGCACCAAACCAGCCAACAGGCCAAAAAACGCCAGCGGCAACGGAATAAACCCCAGGTAGGGCGCCAAGGGGGTAAAGGGCAGTAGCAGGGCAGTGAGCACCACCCCCACCGAGGTCAGCACCAGCCACCGGTGGGGTCGACTGCGCAGCGGGTTGCGCCGGGTGCGAATTACAAAAATTACCAGGACCTGGGTCGCCATCGACTCGACAAACCAGCCGGTGTGAAACAAGCCCTCCTGCGCCTGGAACCAGGTCAGCAGGATATAAAAAGTCAAGAAATCAAACAGCGAGCTGATCGGCCCGATGCTCAGCATGAAGTTGCGGATAAAGCCCATGTCCCAACGCTTCGGGCGCGCCAGGTCTTCGGCATCCACGTGGTCCAATGGCAGCGTGATTTCGGACACGTCATAGAGCAGGTTGTTGAGCAGAATCTGCAAGGGCAGCATCGGCAGGAATGGCAAAAACACGGTGGACGCAGCCATGCTGAACATGTTGCCAAAGTTGGAGCTGGTGGCCATCATGATGTACTTCATCACGTTGCCAAACGTGCGCCGCCCCTCCAGCACCCCCAGATGCAACACCATCAGGTTGCGCTCCAGCAAGATCATGCTGGCGGCCTGCTTGGCCACATCCACCGCCTCGTCGACCGAAATGCCGACATCAGCCGTATGCAGTGACGGCGCGTCGTTGATGCCGTCGCCCAGATAGCCCACCACGTGACCACGCGCTTTCAGGGCCAGGATGATGCGGTTCTTCTGCGCCGGGTTGACGCGGCAAAACAGGTTGGCCGCCTCCACCCGGGCGCGCAGCGCATCGTCGTTCATCGCCGCCACCTCGGTGCCGGTGAGCACGCCATCAATGGCTACGCCGATCTGGCGGCAGACATGGCGCGTCACACGCTCGTTGTCGCCGGTGACGATCTTGATCGCCACACCGCAGTCCGCCATGGCGGCAATGGCCCGAGCGGCACTGATTTTTGGCGGATCCAGAAACGCCGCAAACCCGGCAAAGATCAGGGCACTTTCGTCGGACACCACCGCGTGCGGATGATCCAGCGCCACGTCGCGCCAGGCAATGCCCAGCACCCGAAAGCCGTCCTCGCCCAGGCTGTCAAACAAGGCGTTGATGCGGGTGTGCGCGGCCTCATCCAGCGCCACGCTCTGGCCTGCGGCATCCTGGTAATGGGTGCACAGCTGCAGCACGTCCTCCGGTGCCCCTTTGACCACCAGCCGCCGCGCGGTGTCGCGCTCCACCAGCACCGAGACCCGGCGGCGCTCAAAGTCAAACGGCACCTCGTCAATCTTGATCCAGGCCGACACGTCGATGTTTTCGTGCGCCAGGATGGCATCGTCCAGCGGGCTCTTCAGGCCACTCTCGAAATAGCTGTTCAGGTAAGCCAGCTCCAGCACCTGCGGGTTGTCCGCGCCGCTGGCATCCACATGGCGCTCCAGCCGGATGCGGGCCTCGGTCAATGTGCCGGTCTTGTCGGTGCACAGGATGTCCATGGCCCCCAGATCCTGAATGGCGGATGGGCGTTTGACAATCACCTTCAAAGCCGCCATGCGCAAGGCACCACGGGTCAGCGTGACCGACACCACCATCGGCAGCAACTCCGGTGTCAGGCCCACGGCCAGTGCCACGGCAAACAAGAAAGACTCCAGCAGTGAGCGCTGCAAGGCCACGTTGACCAACAGGGTGAACAGCACCAACAGCAGCGTCAGACGCATGATCAGCCAGCCAAAGCGGCGCGTGCCCACTTCAAACGCGGTTGGCGGTGCTGCCTGCGTCAGACTGACAGCGATCTGCCCCAGCGCCGAGCGGCTGCCGGTGTGCTCCAGCCGCACCCGGGCCGAGCCGCTCACCACCGAGCTGCCCATGAACACCTGATCCACCGCCGAGGTGTCGCCACCACTGTCTGCCGGATTCTCTGGATGCGGGTCTGTCAGTGGTCGTTTTTCCACCGGATACGGCTCACCGGTGAGCTGCGCCTGATTGACAAAGAAATCGTCGGCCTGCAGCACGCGGGCATCAGCCGGCACCAGGTTACCCGCCGACAACAACACCACGTCACCGGGCACCAGTTCCGTCACCGGCAGGGCGCATGGCACGTCGTCGCGCAGCACCGTGGCCGTCACCGCCACCTGCTGCGCCAGCCGGTCAGCGGCGCGGCCCGCGCGGTACGACTGCACAAAGTCCAGCGTCACGCTCATCAGCACAATCGCCCCGATGATGAGGGCCCCGCCGACATCGCCCGTGAACGCAGAAACCGCGCTGGCAGCCAGCAGCACCAGCACCAGCGGGATTTTAAATTGCAATAAACACTG
>JAQTSL010000062.1 GCA_028711355.1 Rhodoferax sp. | reverse complement strand
AAGCGCCCGAACTGGGCACCCAGATCAATCACCAGTTGCTGCACACCGTGGCGGTTGAGCCGGCCTGTGCGTCGCGCGTCGAGCTGATGCAGGCGGTGGCGCAAGTAGCGCGCGCCCAGTTGGCCGAGCGCTGGGTCGCCACGCAGGCGCAGGAGCGCAGCCACAAGGCACGCCGGGTGGTCTATCTGTCGATGGAATTCCTGATGGGCCGCACCCTGTCGAACGCGCTGGCGGCGCTGAACCTGACTGATGGCGCCGCCGCCGGTCTGCAGCAGCACGCACAACGGCTGGAAGAGGTCGCCGACTGCGAACCCGACGCCGCGCTGGGCAACGGTGGTCTGGGGCGGCTGGCAGCGTGTTTTTTGGATTCGATGGCCACGCTGGGGTTGCCGTCGTTTGGCTACGGTATCCGCTACGAATACGGCATGTTTGCGCAGGAAATCCAGAACGATGCGCAGGTTGAATATCCGGATTGCTGGCTCAAGGACGGCACACCGTGGGAATTCGCGCGCGCCGAATTGACCTATCCGGTGCGCTTTGGCGGCTGGGTCCGGCACGAGCCTGGCCAGGTGATCTGGCAGCACGCCGGCGAAGTGGCGGCCAAGGCGCATGACATGGTGGTGCCGGGCCACGGCACCCGCAAGGTCAGCACCCTGCGCTTGTGGAAAGCGGAGGCACCCGCGCACATCGATCTGAGCGCCTTCAACACCGGCGACTACGCGCGCGCCGCCGCCGCCAAAAACGAATACGAAAACATCTCGTGGGTGCTCTACCCCAACGACAGCACGCCGGCCGGACGCGAGCTGCGCCTGAAGCAGGAATACTTTTTTGTTGCCGCCTCGATGCAAGACCTGGTGCACCGGCATCTACAGGAATTCCCCAGCCTGGACAACCTGGCCGAACAGGTGGCGATTCACCTCAACGACACCCACCCAGCGATCGGCGTGGCCGAGCTGATGCGCATTTTGTGCGACGAGCACGGCCTGGTCTGGGACAAGGCGTGGCATCAATGCGGCCGGATTTTTTCTTATACCAACCATACCCTGATGCCCGAGGCACTGGAAACCTGGCCGGTGGCACTGATGCGGCAAGTGCTGCCGCGCCATCTGGAGATCATCTTTCGCATCAACAAGGAATTTCTCGACCTGGCGGCGCGTTTCAAACCGGGTGACCCCGGCTTTTTGAAACGGCTGTCGCTGATTGACGAAGAAGGCGAGCGCCGCGTTCGCATGGCGCATCTGTCGGTGGTGGGCAGCCACCAGATCAACGGCGTGTCGGCACTGCACTCAGAGCTGCTGGTGCACACCATCTTTACCGACTTTGCCGCGCTCTGGCCACAACGCTTCACCAACATGACCAACGGCGTGACCCCCAGGCGCTGGCTGGCGCAGGCCAATCCGGGGCTGACCAGCCTGCTGGACGAAACGCTTGGCACGGGCTGGCGGCTGGACTTGAACCAGTTGCAACGCCTCACTCCCTACCGCGATGATCCGGCCTTTCTGGCGCGGTTCAGAGCCATCAAGCGCGCCAACAAGGTCCGGCTGGCCGACCTCATTTTGACCACTACTGGCGTGCTGGTCAGCCCGGACAGCCTGTTTGACGTGCACGTCAAACGCATTCACGAATACAAACGCCAATTGCTCAACCTGCTGCACGTGGTCACGCGCTACCTGGCGATCCTGGCCAACCCGCGCGCTGACTGGGTGCCACGCACCGTCATCTTCGCTGGCAAAGCGGCGTCCAGTTACCAGGCCGCCAAGTCGATCATCCGGCTGATCCACGACGTCGGCCTGACCATCAACAACGACCCGCGCGTGGGCGACAAGCTCAAGCTGGTGTTCATCCCCAACTATGGCGTGTCGGTGGCCGAGGTGATCATGCCGGGCGCCGACTTGTCCGAGCAGATCAGCACCGCCGGCACCGAAGCGTCGGGCACCGGCAACATGAAGCTGGCACTCAACGGCGCGCTGACCATCGGTACCGACGATGGCGCCAACATCGAAATCCGCCAGCACGTCGGCGACGACAACATCTTTATCTTTGGCCTGAAGACGCCCGAAGTACGGGCCTTGCGCTTCGCTGGCTACCACCCGCTAGCGCACTATGAAAGCAACCCGGCACTCAAAGCGGTGCTCGACGCGATCGGCAACGGTCAGTTTTCACCCGACGAGCCGACCCGCTACAGCGCACTGATCAATTCGCTGGTGTGGGCCGGCGACCATTACTTGTTGCTGGCCGACTACGAGTCTTATGTGCAAACCCAGGCGCAAGTCGATGCGCTGTACCGCCAACCAGACGCCTGGAGCCGTACCGCGCTGGCCAACGTGGCCGGTATGGGGGTGTTTTCGTCGGACCGTACTATTGGCGACTACGCCCGCACCATCTGGCACGTGACGCCCTGCCCGGATTGAGCTGCTGCGGTTGTCACCTGCCAGCAACATTCATTTGGGTAGCACCGACCGGGAGCCTTTCATGTTGACCGCCAACACCATTCGCAAAATTTGCCAGGGTCGGCACCCCGACGCCTTTGCCGTGCTGGGGCCACACACCGCCATGGTGCGGCGGCGCCAGGTGGCCGTGGTGCGCTGTTTTCTACCCGGCGCACAAGCCGTGACCGTGCTGGACCAGGCCGGCCAGCCCAAGGGGCAGCTCGCGCAGCGCGCCAATGACCCGGCCAGTGACGGCTTTTTTGAAGGGCCCTCTGAGCTGGCACTGGAGGCGCCGTACCGGCTACAGGTGGTGTGGGCCGACGGTCAGGTCAGCGTACTGGACGACCCTTACCGCTTTGCTTTGCTGTTGGGCCAAATCGACGTCTGGCTGCTGGGCGAAGGCACGCATCTGCGACCATTTGAAGTGCTGGGCGCGCACCCAGGCACGCTGCAAGGCGTGGCGGGCACCCGCTTTGCGGTGTGGGCACCCAACGCGGCTTACGCCAGCGTGGTCGGTGACTTCAACTTTTGGGACGAGCGCCGCCACCCGATGCGCTTGCGCCGTGAATGTGGCGTCTGGGAGCTGTTTTTACCAGCAGTAGCGCCGGGGGCGCGCTATAAATTTGCAATGCGTCGCAGCGACAAAACCGCTCTGCCGCAGCGTGCCGATCCGTACGCGTTGCAATCCGAATTGCGCCCGGCCACCGCTAGCGTGGTGGGTCAACTACCAGAGAAGGTGACGGTTGCGGCGCAGCGCCAGCAAGCCAACGCGCTGGATGCGCCGGTCAGCATTTACGAAGTGCACCTGGGCTCGTGGCGGCGCGTCACCGAGGACGGTAACCGTTGGTTGAACTGGGACGAGCTGGCCGACACGCTGGTGCCCTACGTGCAAGATATGGGCTTTACGCATATCGAGCTGCTGCCGATCAGCGAGCACCCGTTTGACGGCTCCTGGGGCTACCAACCGACCGGGCTGTATGCGCCGACCGCGCGCTTTGGCGACGCGGCGGGTTTTCGCCGTCTGGTGCAGCGCTGCCACGACGCCGGCATTGGGCTGATGCTGGACTGGGTGCCGGCCCACTTTCCGACCGATGCGCACGGGCTGGCCAACTTTGACGGCACGCACCTGTACGAATACGCCGACCCGCGCGAGGGCTTTCACCAGGACTGGAACACGCTGATCTACAACCTGGGCCGCACCGAAGTGCGCAACTTTCTGGTCGGCAACGCGCTGTACTGGCTGGAGCGCTTTGGCGTCGATGGCTTGCGCGTCGATGCGGTGGCTTCGATGCTGTACCGCGACTACAGCCGCAAAGCCGGTGAGTGGATTCCCAACGTACACGGCGGGCGTGAGAACCTGGAAGCGATCGACTTTTTGAAACGCGTGAACGAGGTGGTGGGCGTGCAGTGCCCGCAGGCGATCACGCTGGCCGAAGAGTCCACCGCTTACCCTGCGGTGTCGCGCCCCACCTACGCCGGTGGCCTGGGTTTTCACTACAAGTGGAACATGGGCTGGATGCACGACACGCTGACCTATATGGCGCGTGACCCGCTTTATCGCAAGCACCACCAGGGTGAGATGACCTTTGGCCTGGTCTATGCGTTCAACGAAAACTTTGTGCTACCAATCTCGCACGACGAGGTGGTGCACGGCAAGGGCTCGCTGCTGACAAAAATGCCAGGGGACCGCTGGCAACAACTGGCCAATGTGCGCGCCTACCTGGGCTTTATGTGGGCCCACCCAGGCAAGAAGCTGCTATTCATGGGCTGTGAATTTGCGCAGGAGCGCGAATGGAATTTTGAGGCCAGTCTGGACTGGCACCTGCTGGATGACCCGGCGCACGCGGGCATTCAACGCCTGGTGCGTGACCTCAACCATCTGTACCGCAGCACTCCGGCGCTGTACCAACAAGACTTTGTGCCCGCCGGTTTTGCGTGGATTGACCACGACGATGCCGAGCACTCGGTGCTGAGCTTTATCAGGCGCGGCCTGGATGCCAACACGTGCCTGGTGGTGGTTTGCAACTTCACGCCAGCGGTCTGGGCCGACTACCGGCTGGGCGTGCCCCAGGCCGGCAGCTACCGCGAGCGCATCAACACCGACTCGGCCCACTATGGCGGCAGCAATGTCGGCAACCCCAGCGTCAGCGCCAGCCGCACCCCGTGGCATGGTCAGACCCATTCGATCGTACTGACGCTACCGCCGCTGGCGACGGTGTTTTTTGAATGGAAACCTTAAGCACTTTTTCATTGCAGACCGGTCACCCGTGGCCCATGGGTGCGCACTTTGATGGGCACGGCGTCAACTTTGCTGTGTTCTCAACCCACGCACAGGCCATGGTGTTGTGTCTGTTCGATGCCACCGGCGGCCATGAAATAGCGCGCCTGGCGCTGCCCGAGTGCACCAACGATGTCTGGCACGGCTACCTGCCCCACGCCCAACCCGGGCTGATTTACGGTCTGCGTGCGCATGGCCCCTGGCGGCCCGACAAGGGCCTGCGTTTTGATGCCTCCAAGCTGCTGCTGGACCCGTATGCGCGTGACATCGTGGGTGAATTCATCTGGAGCGACGAGCACTTTTCGCCCAACCGCGTACACCCCGGGCACATGAACACCCATGACAACGCCCCCTTGGCCCTGAAGAGCCGCGTTACTGATGACAGGTTTGACTGGCACGGCGACGTCAGTCCGGACCTGGCCATGGCTGACACCGTGCTGTATGAATGCCATGTCAAGGGCTATTCCCAACTTAACCCTCTGATACCGCCCGAGCTGCGCGGCAGCTTTGCCGGGCTGGCGCACGACGCGTCCATCAGCCACCTGCTACAGCTCGGCATCACTTCGGTCAGCCTGTTGCCGGTGCATTACGCTGTGAGCGAAGAGCGACTGGTAGGCCGGGACTTGTCCAACTACTGGGGTTACAACACGTTGGGCTTTTTCAGCGTCAATCCCCAGTTGGCCAGTGGGGCCCAGGGTTTATCGCCCCGCGACGAATTCCGCAGCATGGTGCGCGCGCTCCATGCAGCCCGGCTGGAAGTGATTCTGGACGTGGTCTATAACCATACCGCCGAGTCCGACGAAACCGGTCCGACGCTGAGCTTTCGCGGGCTCGACAACGCCAGCTATTACCGCCTGTCCAACGACGATCCCGGTCGCTACGAAAACTTTAGCGGCTGCGGCAACACCTTCAACACCCGCCACCCCCGGGTGTTGCAACTGGTGATGGACAGCTTGCGGTTTTGGGTGACCGACATGCACGTGGATGGCTTCCGGTTTGACCTGGCCCCCGTGCTAGGGCGCACCGACACCGGCTTTAGCGCCCAGGCGGCTTTTTTTGCAGCGGTGGCGCAAGACCCGGTGCTGAGCCGGGTCAAGATGATCGCCGAGCCGTGGGACATCGGGCCTGGCGGTTACCAGGTCGGCGGCTTCCCGCGCGGCTGGCTCGAATGGAACGACAAATTCAGGGACAGTATGCGCCGCTTTTGGGTGCAAGGGGCGGCCACCGGCAGCAACGCTGACTGCGGCTGCAACCGGGGTGAAATGGCGATGCGCTTGTGCGCCTCGTCAGACCTGTACCAGGCGCGCCGACGCGCCCCGGCCAAGTCAGTCAACTATGTGGTGTCGCACGACGGCTTTACCCTGTCGGACCTGGTCAGCTACAACCAGCGGCGCAATCAGGACAATGGCGAACACAACCGCGATGGGCATGAGAACAACTTCAGCTTCAACTGTGGCATCGAAGGCCCCAGCGCTGACCCCGAGGTGCTGGCTTTGCGCGGCCAATTGCAGCGCGCCCTGCTGGCCACCACCTTGCTGGCGCAAGGCACGCCAATGCTGTGCGCTGGCGACGAACTGGGCCATACCCAGGGCGGCAACAACAACCCGTATTGCCAGGACAATGCCACCACCTGGATCGACTGGAAAGTCAAAGACACCGATCTGTTAGCCTTTACCCAGCGCGTGATCCGGCTACGCCACCTGCTACAGCCCTTTGCCAACCAGTGGTACAGCGGCGTTGCCGATGCCCGAGGGGTCTATGACTTGGCGTGGCACAACCCGGACGGCAGCGCCTTGCAGGGTGCGGCCTGGCAGCAGGGCAACAGGTGTGCGCTGGCCTGCCTGATTGGCAAGCCGGGGCGCGCCAAATGCCCCTTGCTGCTGCTGATCAATGGCGGCGCAGTCACTGAAACTTTTGTACTGCCGCGCGGGCAGTGGCAAACGCTGTTAGACAGCAGTCATCCGCAAGGCTTGGCCGATGAACACCCGGTGGGCGGCAGCACCCCGGTAGCGCCACACTGCCTGCTGCTGTTGCAGCAAGCCAGTCCGCGCTAAGGGCTGCTTCATGATCAATTAAAATCAGTATTTTATTGATAGCTACTTACGCTTTCTGAGTATAGGCTAGAGGCCTTATTTGTCAATATTTTGAGGCAGTATGTCAGCCACCGCACAGAGGCTACACACCAGGCTGGTTATAAAGCTGTTAGCGCGGCGGGTGCCCCATTTGTCTGTCGTTGCAATCTTCTCCCCACCCCCTTCAACCTAGATTCCTCAGTTGACCGCTGATGGGTGTCACTAACTACATATGAACATTGACTTTTTTTGCTTTAATCGCGTTCACTTTTTGGGTGATAGCGCTAAGCACCCGAGTGAGCCACTGGCAACGCGGCTTGGGGCGTTGCTTCTCCTCGCAGACAGTAGTCTGCGTCGTTGTCGCGCCTACCCAGACGCGCCGCCAGCGGCCCACTCGGGCGCTTCCAACTGAGGAATCTAGGTTCAACGTTCATGACTTCTGTTTCCATCATCTGGCTGCAATTTGCCCTGTGCGCGGCGCTGATTGGCGTGGCCGGCTATCAGTTGTCGCGCAATGGTGATGCGATCGCCCAGCGCACCGGTATGTCTGGCAACTGGGTGGGTTTGACATTGCTGGCCACCGTCACGTCTTTGCCTGAACTGGCCACTGGCATCAGCAGCGTCAGCGCGGCCAACGCACCCAATCTGGCGGTTGGCGACGCTCTGGGCAGTTGTGTGGTCAATTTGCTGTTTTTGGTGGTGATTGATGCGGTGTTTCGCAAGCAATCCTTGTGGCAACGCGCCGGCCAGGGCCACGTGCTGGCGGCGGCTTTTGGGGTGCTGATGCTCGGGGTTACGCTGGTCAGTCTGCTGCTGAGCCAGGTGCAGGCCTCGCATCACGGTGCTGTGATTGCCGTTTTCACGCAACTGGGGTTTGGTGTAGCTACACCAGCGCTGCTGGTGCTCTACCTGGTGGCCATGCGCACCGTGTTTGTTTTTGAGAGCAACCATACCGCTAGCGCCTCAGAGAACCTTGTCAACGCTGAGTTACCCCGGTTGCGCACTGCTGTTGTGCGGTTTGCGCTGGCGGCAGCCGTGGTGGCGATCTCTGGCGTTTGGCTGCCTTTTGTGTCGATCGACCTGGCGCAGGCAATGGGCTGGAACAACTCATTTGTGGGAAGCCTGTTTGTGGCGCTGGCCACGTCGTTGCCCGAGTTGGCTGTCACACTGTCGGCGCTGCGCCTGGGCGCGCTGGACATGGCCATCGGTAACCTGCTGGGCAGCAACCTGTTCAACGCCTTGGTGTTAGCCATTGACGACCTGTTTTACCGCCCCGGCATCCTACTGGCCAACGTGTCACCAGTACACGCGGTGACCGCCGCATCGGCACTCACCATGACCGGATTGGCCCTGGTCGGACTGTTTTTCAAGCCACGCGGACGTGTGCTGCTTTTGGTCAGTTGGGTCAGCCTGGGGCTGCTGACGATGTATCTGCTGAACACTTACACACTCTACCTGTATGGCGAATGAACCATCCTCTGCCCCTGTAGCCGCACCAGGCGACTGGCACCTGCGCGACGCGCACGAGCTGGCCACTGCGCATGAGGTGGACCCAGCGCACGGGTTGCAGGCACACCAGATCGATGAACGCCAAAAAAACTTTGGCCCGAACTGCCTGCCCAGTGCCGACCAACGCAGTTTCTGGGCCCTGCTGCTGGCGCAATTCAGCGACTTCATGATCCTGGTGCTGCTGGCTGCAGCAGTGATTTCTGGCGTGATGGGCGACCTGGTTGACACACTGGTGATCTTGGTGATCGTACTGCTCAACGCCGCTATTGGTCTGGTGCAGTCGTGGCGCGCCGACCAGGCGCTGGCGGCCTTGCAACGCTTGTCAGAGGCCCAGGCCACTGTGTTGCGCGGTGGCCTGGTGCAGCAGGTCAACACCCATGCGCTGGTGCCCGGCGACATCGTGCTGCTGGAGGCGGGCAACCAGGTGCCCGCTGATTTGCGCCTGCTCCAGACGGCCCAGCTCAAGGTGGACGAATCCGCGCTGACCGGAGAATCAGTGACAGTGGACAAACACACCCTGGTGCTGGACGGCACCGCGCAGGCGCTGGGTGACCGGCTCAACATGGCGTTCAAAGGCACCACCGCCACGCACGGGCGCGGCCGCGGGTTGGTGGTGACCACCGGCCTGAACACCGAGATTGGCAAAGTGGCGGGCCTGCTCAAACAAGACAACCAGCGCAGCACCCCGCTGCAATTGCGCCTGGCCGCTTTTGGCAAACGCGTGGCGCTGGCGGTGCTGGGCATCTGCGCGGTGATTTTTGGGGTGGGTGTGTTGCGTGGCGAAGCACCGCTGCTGATGGTGCTGACCGCCATCAGTCTGGCGGTAGCCGCCATCCCGGAGGCCTTGCCTGCGGTGGTGACGGTGTTGCTGGCGCTGGGCGCACGCAAAATGGTGGCGATCAACGCGCTGGTCCGGCGTTTGCCGGCGGTTGAGACACTGGGTTCGGTCACTTATATCTGCTCGGACAAGACCGGCACGCTGACGCAAAACCGCATGCAAGCGCAGTGCCTGGTGGTAAATGCCGCTGACGATGCCACCGGTTGGATGCCTGGCAACAACACAGCCGACACGACTCACGCCGAGCTGCTACGCGCAGCCATCCTGTGCAACGATGCTACGCCCGCGCCTGACGGCACCTGGCTGGGTGACCCGACCGAAACCGCACTCACCGAGGTGGCGGCGCTGGCCGGGATAAATAAGGCAGAGCTGGACGCCCACTGGCCGCGCCTGGCAGAGCTACCCTTTGATGCCGAACGCAAGCGCATGAGCACCTTCCACCCAGACGCGCCTGGCGTGCTGGCCTACATCAAGGGCGCGCCCGAGTCGGTCATTCCACGCTGTAGCGCGCAGTGGTCGGCCAACTCAGCGGACCAGGCTGGCGCGTTTGACCCAGGCATCTGGCTGGCACGCGCCGACGCGCTGGCCGCACAAGGCCTGCGGGTGCTGGCGCTAGCGCGGCGCCACCTGGATGCACTACCGCCAGACGCAGCCAACCCGGATGCAGTGGAGCGCGACCTGAGCCTGATCGGGCTGATCGGCCTGATCGACCCGCCACGCGCCGAGGCCGCCCAGGCGGTGCGCGACTGCATGGCCGCAGGCATCACACCAGTGATGATCACTGGCGACCACCCGGCCACCGCCCGCGCCATAGCGCTGCGCCTGGGGCTGGTCAGCCAGGCCGATGCACCGGTGCTGACCGGCACCGAGCTGAGCACGCTGGACGATGCCGCCCTGCTGGTGCAGGTGCGCCAGGTGCGCATTTACGCGCGGGTCGATCCGGCGCAAAAAATCCGCATCGTGCAGGCGCTGCAAGCCCAAGGGGAATTTGTTGCCATGACCGGCGACGGTGTCAACGACGCACCCGCTCTCAAGCAGGCCGACATCGGTATCGCGATGGGGCTGGGCGGAACCGACGTGGCGCGCCAGGCCGCTAGCCTGGTGCTGCTGGACGACAACTTTGCCACCATCGTGCGCGCCGTGCGCGAAGGGCGGCGCATTTACGACAACATCCGCAAGTTTGTTCGCTACGCCATGACTGGCAATTCGGGCGAAATCTGGACCATCTTTTTGGCCCCGTTGTTGCTGCTGCCGATCCCCTTGCTGCCGATCCACATTTTGTGGGTCAACCTGGTCACCGATGGCCTGCCTGGGCTGGCGCTGGCGGCCGAACCGGCCGAGCGCGGCATCATGCAGCGCCCGCCGCGAGCACCCACCGAAAGCCTGTTTGCCAACGGTATGTGGCAACACATTTTGTTCATTGGCTTGCTGCTGGGCGGTTTGTGCCTGGGCGTGCAGGCCTGGGCCATTCAGACCGGCCACGCGCACTGGCAAACCATGGTGTTCACCGTACTGACGCTGGGCCAAATGGCGCACGTGCTGGCGATTCGCTCGGAGACCGAGCACCTGTGGCAACTAGGTTTGGGCAGCAACCGGCCGCTGCTGGGCGCGGTCCTGCTGACCTTTGGCCTGCAAATGGCGACGATCTACGTGCCCTGGCTGAACCCGATCTTTAAAACCCAGCCGTTAAGTCTTGCCGAACTGTCGCTGTGCCTGGCGGCCTCATCGGCAGTCTGGCTGACGGTGGAGGCAGAAAAAGCGTGGCGGCGAGGTCAAAAACGCGGTGCCGCTTGGCAGGGAACTTGACAGCAGCCTGGCAAGCCCTTGGCCAGAAGTCTTAAAAAAAGCCCACAAGTTCAACACCTGTGGGCTGGCATTGGAGCAATCGCGCGGGTTCAGCGCTCGTTCCTGGAAAACCGTTTTTGCGCGTCACGCGGCACAAACACTTTGCCACCGCCGGCTGGTTTGGAGAACGTCGGCTTGCCTGCGGCTGATTTGCCAAAGGTCGGCTTGCGTGCGCCAAAGTCACCACGCGGGGCAGAATCACTGCGCGGGGCAAAGTCGCCCCGTGGCGCAGCGCCGTTGCGGTCACCGGCAAAGCGGTCATTGAAGCCGCCCTTGCGCTCATAGTTAAAACCTTCACGCGGCGCTGGAGCCGGGCGTTCGTCGCGCTGGCCAAAGCCCCCCGCTTTATTGTTTTGATAGCTTTCGGCGCTTACCACACGGGGTCCAGAGGCATTTCTTTCAGCAAAGCCAACGCGATTGTCACGACCACCAAAGCTGCGTTCACGCGGATTGAAGTTGCTGCCACGACTGTCACGGCCAGCAAAGCCGCCGGGGCCACGTGGGCCACGCGAATCAGGCGCGCGCTGCTGCGGCTCCAGACCAGGAATCACTTCGGCCTTGAGCGGCTGGCGGGTAAAGGCCTCAATGTCAAAAATCTTGCGCCGATCGCGCAGTTCGGCAAAAGTCACCGCCAGACCGTCACGCCCGGCACGGCCGGTGCGGCCGATGCGGTGGGTGTAGTCCTCGGCCTTCATCGGCAAGCCATAGTTGAACACGTGCGTGACGGTGGGAACGTCCAGGCCGCGCGCGGCCACGTCGGTGGCTACCAGAATCTGCACATGGCCCTGGCGCAGCGCCATCAGACGGCGGTTGCGCAAGCCCTGGCTCAAGGCACCGTGCAGCGCGACGGCATCAAAACCAGCCTGCTGCAAATCGTTGGCCAACCCGTCGCACTCAATTTGCGTGCTGGCAAACACAATCGCCTGGTTGATGGTTTTGTCGCGCAGCCAGTGGTCCAGCAGTTTGCGCTTGTGCTGGGCGTTGTCGGCCCAGAACAGCACTTGCTTGATGTTGACGTGTTTTTCTTGCGGGCTGTCGATGGTGATGCGTTGCGGCTCGCGCATCACGCGTGCGGCCAGTTGCTGGATGCGCGGCGCAAAGGTGGCGGAAAACATCATGGTCTGCTTGCGCTCGATGGTGAGTTGGTTAATTTCAGCCAAATCATCAGCAAAGCCCAGATCCAGCATCCGGTCGGCTTCATCAACTACCAGGAATTGCACCTGGTCGAGCTTGATTTGCATCGAGCGTTGCAAGTCCAGCAAGCGCCCGGGTGTAGCTACCACCAGATTGGCGTTTTGCAGCTTGGCAATTTGCAACTGGTAGGGCATGCCGCCAACAATGTTGGCTACGCGTATGCCCCGGCAATGCTGTACCAGGTCAATCGCGTCGTGCGCCACCTGCTGGGCCAGTTCGCGGGTTGGGCAAACAATCAAGGCACCCGGGGTGGGTGCGGTGAAATGGCGTGGGTTGGTGGGATCCTTGCGCTTGGCGCGTTTGGGGGGGGCTTCGCCCTTGGCAACGGCGTCGGCGACGGCACGTTCATAGGTCGCTTTGGCGTCAGCTTCGGCCTGGGCCATTTGCGCCAGCAGCGTGTGCAGCATCGGCAATAAAAAGGCCGCAGTTTTACCGCTACCAGTCTGGCTGGAGACCATCAGGTCGACAAAGCGTGCGTCTTTGGCACCGATGCTGTGCCCTTGCATGGCCAGCGGGATGGTTTTGAGTTGCACGGTGGTCGGCTGGGTGAAACCCAGGTCTTTGACCGCAGCAATCAGTTCTGGGGCCAGGCCCAGGGTGACAAAGCCGTTGACAACCTCAGCTTCAGGTTCGGGCGCAAGCACGGGTTGCACCGCATCTTGTATCGAGGTGCCGGCATCAGACGACGCGTCGGCAATGACGTGCAGGTCGTTAGAGAGGGTCGTGGAAAGAGTTTCGGCAGACGACAAATCGTCCGTCGCTAAGGTAGCGTCAGTCATGAATATTTCTCTGATGGGAAGCACCGCAATGGTTGCGGTGGTTTCCGTTGCTGGTTAAAAAACATCAACCATCAAACGGAACCAGCCCGGGCGCACCAAGGTGACCACTAGAAAACGCTGGGGGCTCTTTGATAACCGCTCTGAAAGCCGAGCGATTGGGTGAGCCCAATGAATGTTGGGAGATGTACAAATCATCGCCAGAGGCCCCGGCGAAGTCGGCGAGTATAGTCGAACTCGGGTTGCTACTGATATTGCTGGATATAACGGCCGGTGCGCAGGCTGCCAAGCTGTTGCCGGTGGTGTGCCTGGGTGCGGCCAGCCCAGTGCACAACGGTCAGCCGCGCCTGGGTGCGATACGGGTCGGCACGCTGCGCCAGCGGATGCTGATCGATGGCCTGCTGAACCTGCATCACCGCCGGCAAAGCCAGGGACGTGGCCTGACGGTTTTTACCGGCACACCGGCGCAGGTGTTACCCGTGTTGGTGTGGCTGTTGCAATTGACAGAGATGCATACCGAGGCCATTTGAACAGACGCGTGAGCACGATGCTGATGGTCGTTTTCGACGGTTCTGGCAACAAGTCTGACCGGCCTACTTTTGACGCATTTGTGTCTGTCCATTCGCAAACCGTCACCCATACCCTGCGTCTGATTCTGGGCGATCAGCTTAACCCGCTGCATCCATGGTTTGCGCGGGTGGATTCGGGCGTGGCCTACTTGATGATGAAAGTGCGCCAGGAAACCGACTACGTGCGTCACCACGCGCAAAAAATACTGGCCATTTTTGCTGCGATGCGTACCTTTGCGGCACAGCTTCAAAGCGCGGGGCACCGCGTGATTTATCTGCGTATGGGTGACCCGGCTAACCGCCAATCGATCCCCGACAACTTGAGCGCGTTGCTGGCACAAAGCGATGCCAAGCGGTTTGAACCGAGAAAATCCATTAGGCGGGTGTTCGACCCGGCACAGCGACTGTGCGGCCGATTTGCGGTCATTTTGGACCGTCATTCGTTGTTCATAGCCGAGCTATGAACGCCTCACGCCCGCCCAAACTGCCTCGCAACTCGCCTCGCCATCCATCTGTGCGCTAATGGATTTTCTCGGTTGAATATCAGCCGCCCGACGAGTGACGACTGCATCAACAGTTGCAAGCTTTTTGTGCCTCTAGCCGTTATTTCAAAAGCCTAATCAGCTATGAAGTCGATAGTCAACATTTCTACACACAGCGCGACGACGCAGCCCAACTGTTTATCGGCAAACGCAACTGGCTGATAGAAACCTTTTACCGCCACCTGCGCTGCAAACACGGCGTGCTGCTGGACCCGCACGGTCAGCCCGAAAGCGGACAGTGGAACTATGAAGCCGACAAGCGCAAGCCCTGGCGCGGCCCGCCGCTGCAACCGGCAGAAGCGCCCGACCCGCGCCCGGCGCATGACCACAGCGCG
>JAQTSL010000354.1 GCA_028711355.1 Rhodoferax sp. | reverse complement strand
CTGGTCGCCATACCAATCCCCGCCACCCAGGCGGGCATCCAGCCAACCACCGCCAACGGCACTCACACCGCTTTGTAGGCGGCCGCCCACCAAAGGTTCTGCCGCACCACTTTAAGTGTACTTCGTGCCAGTGTGAACGCCCAGACTACGTCGGTCAGGCGTTGACCTGGCACGATGAAATCAGCCTTTGCCTGGGCCAGGGGGACCGCCTGACCAAAGGCAAAAGAGGCGTTGGCACCCGCCAGTACCGGCCCATCGTTCAACCCGTCGCCAACCATCGCCACTTTTTTTCCTTCACTTTGAAGACTCTGCATACGCGCCAGCTTGTCCGCTGGGTTGCACTGCCCCTGAAACGTGTTGACACCCACTCGCTCGGCCACGCGCTGCGCCGCTGTACTGGCGTCCCCCGACAACAAGCAAACAGTGACTCCAAGCGCCTTGAGTTGGCGCACCGTTTCGGTCGCGTCGGGCCGGATGTCTTCTTGTAAGTCGAATGTCGCCAACCAACCCTGCTGGTCCGCCAAAAACACCTGTAACGTATCTGACACTGGGCGCTCCACGCTGCAATAACTGGCAGAGCCCAGCCGCAGCGTCAACGCGGGTGCGTCGCGCGAAACGCATTGCAGTGTGGCGCTCAAACCTTGTCCGGGCTGTTCCATCACCTGTGTTGCCTGCCACCGTTGGGCGGAACCAGTCAGGTCAAAAGCGCACACCAGCGCCCGTGAGGCGGGGTGCAGGGAATGCGTTGCCAACGCCGCCGCCAGCGCCAGCACCTGCCCTTGATCACAACCCGGTCGACACGCGACTGAGCCCAAAACCACGGTGTCGCTGGTGAGGGTACCGGTCTTGTCAAAAATCAACGTGTCAATCGCAGCCAAAGCTTCAAGCGCATCCAGACGCCGCACCAGCACCCCGCGTCGCGCCAGCGCGCCAGCGGCTGACAGCATCGCCGCCGGGGTTGCCAGTGACAGCGCACAGGGGCAAGTGACCACCAGCACTGCCACCGCTACCATCAACGCGTGCTGGGGATCGGTCGGCCACCAGTAGACACAAGCCAACGCGGCTGCGAGCAGCACCCCGACCAGGAACGGACGGGCAATCCGGTCGGCCAGTCGAGCCAATTGAGGGCGACTGGTGGCGGCGGATTCCATCAACTGGACAATCTGGGCAAAACGCGTTTGTTCACCCAGGCGGTGAATCCGCACCAAAACCGCCGACGACAAATTGTGGCTCCCCGAAATGACCTCGTCACCGCAGTCGCGCGCAATCGGCCTGGATTCGCCAGTCAACAACGATTCATCAACTGAGGTCTGCCCCAATACCACCACGCCGTCGGCCGGAAAAGCTTGTCCGGGCAGAATCCGCACCACGTCGTTCAACTGTAGGCGCCGCAACGCAACCAGTTCAAAGTCACCGTTGATTTTTTGGCGCTCAACGCCCGTCGGCAAACGATTCATCAACGCTTCCAGCGCACCGGCGGTTCGGTCGCGCAAGCGCAACTCGAACCAGCGCCCGGACAACAGAAAAAAAACGAACATCGTCAGCGAGTCGAAATACACCTCACGACCAAAAACACCGGCTGCATCAAAGGTGCCCGCCGTACTCACCACAAACGCAATCAGCATGCCCAACGCCACCGGCAAATCCATGCTGATGCGCCGATGCGTGATGTCGCGCCAGGCGTTAGAAAAAAATCCCCCGCATGAAAAAAGAATCACTGGCAACGACAGTACCCAGGAAGCCCAGCGCAGCAGACGCTCCATTTCGGCCGACAGATCACCCGGTGCTGCCACATACGCCGGGTAGGCGTACATCATGACCTGCATCATGCACAAACCGGCCACCATCAGCCGCCACAACGCCTGGCGTGACTCGCGCTGGCGGCGCTGCCGCGCAAAGCTGTCATTGGCTGGTACGGCCCGGTAACCCGACTGCAACACCGCCTGCATCCAGCGTGAGGGTTGCACCTGATCTGCTTGCCAGATCACCCGCGCCCGCCGGCTGCTCGAATTGACTTCAGCCGTCTCGACACCAGGCACGCCTCTGAGTGCGTCCTCGACCGTCAGGGCACAGGCCGCGCAGTGCATTCCCTCAATCAACAGATTGGATTCCCAACGTGCTTGGTCGGGCGTAAGTTGCCGACTGAACGCCGACCACTCGCCCGGGTCGTCCAGCAAGTGCATCGCCGCCAGCGCAGCGTCAACCTCCTGCGGCTGAGGTGACGTCGGGTCACCAGTGGCAACAAAGTCTGCGTTAACGTGAAGCGTGGAAGTTGCCACTGTGAAAGTCATCAGAAAATCTGACCCAAATCAAAACCAACGAAAAGTATAGGCGTATGCTGGTTGCGCCAACTACCAGGAGTTCACCATGTATGAAAAAATTCTCGTTGCAACCGACGGCTCTGGGCTGTCCAAAAAAGCCGTCAGCAGCGCCATTTCACTGGCAGCGCTGACAGATGCCAGCCTGGTCGCCCTGAAAGTGGTGCCACGCTATCCGCAAAGCTACTTTGAAGGAGGGCTGGCGCTACAGGCAGGAGAGGTCGGCCGGATTGAAAAGCAATGGGCCGAGGAAGGTCAAGCGGTGGTCGATGAGGTTAAAAAGATGGCGGAACTGCAAGGCGTCAAGACGCGCGCGCTCACCATCAAATCAGACATTGTTTCTGACGCCATCATCGCAGCGGCCAAAAAACACAAGTGTCACCTGATTGTGATGGCGTCGCACGGCCGCAAAGGCGTCAAACGGTTGCTGCTTGGCAGTGAAACCCAGCAGGTACTGACGCATTCGCATATCCCGGTGCTGGTGCTGCGCTAATAGCCATGGAGTGCTCGCCACCCCGAAGCAGAAAGATGGCTGTCATTGCGGACTCGATCCGCAATCCATAGATCCAAATACATGGACACCGGGTCGTGGCCCGGCATGACGACCGGTTCTTCCACGCTAACGGCTGTACTGCTGGCGCAGCAGGTTTTTTTGCACCTTGCCCATGGTATTGCGGGGTAATTCAGTCACCACAAAACACTGCTTGGGCACCTTGTAATTAGCCACGCTGGCCTTGAGCTGGGCCAAAATCGCCGTTGCGTCAAGCGCAGCGCCCGCGCGCGGCACCACCAGCGCCACCCCGACCTCGCCAAAATCCGGGTGCGGCACACCCACCACCGCGCTTTCGGCCACGCCTGGCAGATCGTTGATAAAACTCTCAAGCTCGGCCGGATAAACGTTGTAGCCACCGCTGATGATCAGGTCTTTGCTGCGCCCGACGATCGTCACGGAACCATCACTGTCTTGCTTGCCAACGTCACCAGTCTTGAAAAAACCGTCAGCAGTAAATTCTTGCGCGGTCTTTTCTGGCATGCGCCAGTAACCGGCAAACACATTGGGCCCCTTGACCTGAATGTCGCCAATTTCTGCCGCGGGCAAAGGCTGCCCCTGCGCGTCAACCACCCGCAGTTGCACGTCAGGTAGCGGCTGGCCCACGGTGCCACCTCGACGATCTCCCTGGTACGGATTGGACGTCA
>JAQTSL010000353.1 GCA_028711355.1 Rhodoferax sp. | reverse complement strand
CCGCCAACCAGCCAGACAAACGGAAAAAACCGGATGTTGGCCACGCCAATACTGCCGCCGGCCAAAAACCCCACGCCCGCCAGCAGCGCTGCACCAGCCATGAAAGCAGCGTGTCTGAGGCTGCCATTGACTTCAGGAGAATCGGGCGCTAGCACTCGCAGAACGGGCTTGAGCCGCAATACTAACAATAGCAATGTAGCGACCAAACCAGCCACCAACAGCGGTTGCAGCGGTTTCGGCAACAGCTCTTGCCAACGCGTCACTTCAAACAAGGCATCGTTGGGGATGGTCAGACTGTGCATTTGCAGCATCGGCCACAGCCACCCCGCCAGCAGAAAAAACGCCAGGCCGTGGCCCAGTGCCAGCAGCCGCAGATTGCGCCAAAAGTAGCGCATATCCAGCAAAAAAGCAGCCGTGGCAAAGCCGGTGATCAACAGCGCAAAGCCGTGCGAAAAGCCGGTGGCCGCCTCCAGCAACGCCGCCAGCCACCAGTGGCGGCCGGTGGCCACGCTGTGCTGCCAGGCCATCAAGGTCAGCACTGAAAACAGCAGACCGTAGCTGTAAGCAAATTCACCAGCCAGCGTAGAAAGCAGATTGCCGCCCCAGATCGAGTTTTGCTCGTGCAGCAAAAACGCCAGACTGGCCAGCACACCCCAAATCGCCACCGCACGCGGCAGCCGCAGCAGATAGACACTGCCCAGCCAGACTGTGCCAGGCAACAGCATGGCGCCCACAAACATCCCAATTTTCATAGCAGGCGCAAAAGGCAGCACCTGCGCCAGCGCCGCAATACTGATGAATGACAGCGGAAAGTAATAGGACAAAAAGGCAAACCCGCCAAACACCTCGGGCATCCAGGCGGTGATCTGGCCGCTGGGCAGCAGCGTGCGGGTGTAGGTCCAGAGGTACAGCAGGTGCGAGGCACTGTCGCCACCGGTGGGCAGGTTGCCGGAGAGCAAAAACCCAATGCCCAGCACCGAGGCCACCAGTAGCGCACCGACCAACACCACCGCCACATCAAGCAGGTACCGGCTGGACCGCTTAAGGACGGGGGTTTCGGTGATGACGGCCCGATGCTTTGTCATTGCGGACTCGATCCGCAATCCACGAGCGCTGACTGCCGAATGCCGAGCCGCCCAAACCCATCTGCCGATCACCAGCAGCGCGCCCAGTGCCCCCAGCCAGGCGGCCGCCTGCAACCCATATTTCCGCAACCAGACCAACCAGCTCGGCATCTGCTCTTGCCCACGCACCACGCCGTCTGGCACGATCTGCAAGTGCAACTCGCCCGCCGCGTTTTCATGCACCAGCCAGGCGCCCCCTTGCGCCGCACCGGTGGCTAGTCGCAGTGGGGCATCAACGCGCCAGACATGGCGCAGCGGGTTGGGCGGCGGTGCCACCGCCAGCAGCGGTTTGCCCAGTTGCGAAATACCTTCATACGGCACCACCAGGCCATAGCTTGCAATGATTTTTTGTGCCAGTGCGGTGTCTGCTGCGACGCTAAGCTGCTCGCCTTGGCGTTGCGTTGGCAGCGGCGTCTGCTGCGCCAACGGCGCTTGCCGCCAGGCCAATTGCGCAATACGGCCACCGGCCTGGTCGTGCAACAGCACCAGCAAGGGGTCAGCGCGCCCCAGGCCGGCGGGCGCTGCCGGGCTGAATCGTCGCCCTGTCAGGCTTTGGCCAGGTGCCAGATACGCCGCATTGCCGTCCAACACCTGAACCCGCTGCCAGCTAGCAGCCGCGTCCAGTGTCCATTCAGATACCTGGTAGGCTGGCTCATTGCCAGTGTTGGTGATGGCAATTTCGTCCCCGGTGAAGCGAATCGAAAAGCCAATGTTGCCGGCCCCGGCGGGCAGCGCAACCAGCATTGCCAGCACCCCCGAAACGACCCAGACTGCCGCGAACCGCGCGGCGTTGGTACAGAATTTAAGCAGATGTTGGTACATCGGGTTACACGAGCTGATCGGATTGTGGTGATTGGACCAGCCAGGCTCTTTCGACAAGGCCGTTGATGAAGAGATGCTGAACTACCGGCATTCTAGGTAGTCGGCGTACGCTGTTTCACATCGGTGTGCACCAGACACGCGGGGCGAGGATGCTGAGGCACCCAGGCTACCAGCAGCAAGCGCCTGATTCAATCGCTTATTTGGGGGGCCCAAACATCGCTACCTGCGCTCCTGTGAACAAAAAAACCGGGCAATTTGGCAGATCAGGGCTTGAATCCAGGCCAAACGCCCTTATCATTAGCACTCGAAAGCATTGAGTGCTAACAGGATGCAATTGCCCCCGCGAGCGCCCAAGCTTCATAAACCCATTCGCCAGCCTGCGTGCTTGGCGTTTTTGTTTTAACCCTTGTTTCAAAACCAATAGGAGCCCCTATGAAACTGCGTCCCCTGCATGACCGCGTGATTGTCAAACGCGTTGAAAACGAAACCAAAACCGCTTCCGGCATCGTCATTCCCGACAGCGCCGCTGAAAAGCCCGATCAAGGTGAAGTGCTGGCCGTTGGCCCCGGCAAGAGGAACGACAAGGGTGAATTGAGCCTGTTGTCCGTCAAGGTGGGTGACCGCGTGTTGTTCGGCAAGTACAGCGGCCAAACCGTCAAGGTTGACGGTGACGAACTCCTCGTGATGAAAGAGGATGATTTGTTTGCAGTGGTTGAGAAGTAAGCAATCAATATTAATTTTGTAGCTGCTTGCGCTTGATTGACAAGGGCTAGCAGCCAATTTAACTTAAATTTTCTGGAGTCATAACATGGCAGCAAAAGACGTAGTATTTGGCGGCGAAGCCCGCGCACGCATGGTTGAAGGCGTGAACATTCTGGCCAACGCGGTCAAGGTAACCCTGGGCCCCAAAGGCCGTAACGTGGTCCTCGAGCGCTCGTTCGGCGCCCCCACGGTGACCAAGGACGGCGTGTCCGTGGCCAAGGAAATCGAACTCAAGGACAAGCTGCAAAACATGGGTGCGCAGATGGTCAAGGAAGTTGCTTCCAAGACCTCTGATATCGCAGGCGACGGCACCACCACCGCGACCGTGCTGGCGCAAGCCATCGTGCACGAAGGCATGAAGTACGTGACCGCCGGCATGAACCCGATGGATCTGAAGCGCGGTATCGACAAGGCCGTGACCGTGTTGATCAGCGAACTGAAAAAAGCGTCCAAGGCCACCACCACCTCCAAAGAAATTGCCCAAGTGGGTTCGATCTCTGCCAATGCAGACGAAACCATCGGCAAGATCATTGCTGACGCGATGGACAAGGTTGGCAAAGAAGGCGTGATCACCGTGGAAGACGGCAAATCCCTCGAAAGCGAACTCGAAGTCGTTGAAGGCATGCAGTTTGACCGCGGCTACCTGTCGCCCTACTTCATCAACAACCCTGAAAAGCAAGCTGCCTTGCTGGACAACCCGTTTGTGCTGCTGTACGACAAGAAGATCAGCAACATCCGCGACCTGCTGCCCACACTGGAGCAAGTTGCCAAGAGCGGCCGTCCGCTGCTGATCGTTGCTGAAGATGTCGAAGGCGAAGCCC